>DATHJK010000581.1:0-11132 GCA_035316225.1 Pyrinomonadaceae bacterium | reverse complement strand
CAACGCCAGCGACCGGAGCTTTGATGGGAACGCCCGCGTCCATCAGAGACAGCGTGCCGCCGCAAACGGAAGCCATAGAGCTTGATCCGTTCGACTCCGTGATGTCCGAGACGATGCGAAGCGTGTAGGGGAAATCCGACTCGTCCGGCAACACGGCTTCTATGGCGCGGCGTGCAAGCGCGCCGTGGCCTATCTCGCGGCGCGAAGATGAGCCGAAGCGTCCGACTTCGCCAACGGAGAACGAGGGGAAATTGTAATGGAGCAGGAAGCGGCGCTTTGTCTCGCCCTTTTCCAGATCGTCCATGAACTGCTCGTCATCTTTGGTGCCGAGCGTTGCCGTAACAATTGCCTGCGTCTCGCCTCGCGTGAAAAGGGAAGAACCGTGAACGCGCGGTAGCCAGCCGACCTCGCACGTTATCTGGCGAATCTCAGAGAAGCGCCGACCATCGGGGCGTCGTCGTTTGTTAAGAATGTCGTCGCGGAAGATCTGTTCTTTGAGATGGTCGAAGATTCGCTTTGCCATAAGGCGCTGCTCGACCTGATCTTCAGGATAAGATTCGACGACCTCTTTCTTGAGCGCGTCAATTGCTGCATAAGAAGCTTGCTTACCCTGCTCCGAAGTGTCCAGCGCGGCATGAAGGCGCTCGCCGTAGTTTCGCTCAATCTCGCCCAGCATCTCTTCGTTAAGGGGCTGGGCTTCTACGGCGCGTTTCTCAATCTCCAAAGCCTTGTAAAGCTCCTTCTGCCATCGGCACAAACGATTGATCTCTTTGTGCGCGAGCATCAGAGCCTCTACCATTATCTCTTCGGAAACCTCTTGAGCGCCCGCCTCTACCATCACGATTGCCTCTTCCGTTCCGGCGACGATAAGGTTCAACCTGGATTCACGCCGCTCGTCGTAAGTCGGGTTGATGACGTAACGACCATCAATGAGTCCGACGCGAACGCCTGCAATCGGAGTCGGGAAAGGAATGTCTGAAAGGTATAGAGCGCAAGATGCGCCGGTGATAGCTATCACGTCCGGGTCATTTTCCGTGTCAGCCGAGATGACTGTGGCTATAACCTGAGTTTCGTTCCTGAAGCCTTCTGTGAAGAGTGGGCGACATGGGCGGTCAATAAGACGCGCGGTCAGAACCTCTTTCTCATTAGGACGGCCTTCGCGCCTGAAATAGTTGCCGGGAATACGGCCGGCTGCGTAATTGGACTCACGATATTCAACCGTGAGCGGAAAAAAGTCTATGCCTTCGCGCGGGGTTTGTGCAGCTACGGCTGCGACCAAAACCATTGTATCGCCGTAGCTAACGACTACGGAGCCGTCAGCCTGTTTGGCTATGCGCCCCGACTCGACGGTCAACTCTTGCTCGCCGAGTTTAATTGATTCTTTGAGATACTTTCTCACTGCCATTTTCTGTTTATCTCCTTAGGACATTACGAACCGCTTCTGTGCCCTGAAATGTTTTCTGGCCGAAAAGCGCCCTCGGCGTCTCGTGCGCCCGGCGCGAACGGTTCTGAAATGTGCTCTCTTAAAAGGCGAGCGTAAAAGCTCTATTGCAGTCGGACTGCGCGCTATTTCTCGCCTGAATATTTTTCCAAAATTGAAGGCGGCAAGAGCTAATAGCCGTGAAGCTCCTGCCGCCTTCTTTGTTTCCTGACCTGTCGGTCTTACTAGAAGCGCGTCCGCTTTTGCGGTCATCAAAGCCGTCACGTTCGGCAACTGACCCAAGCTCTTCGACAGGACGCGGGCTTGTTTGAGAGATTCGAAGAAATCCCTGAAAATTTTTTGTATGCAAAGACTGTCTGTGACTCGCGCGTCCGAATTAACGACGCAGGCCCAGACGGCTTACAACCTCGTGGTAACGCTCTATGTCCATCTTCTTCAAATAATCAAGAAGACTTCTGCGCTGCGAGACCATCTTCAAGAGGCCGCGCCGCGAGTGGTTATCCTTCTTATGAGTCTTGAAATGCTCCGCCAACTCGTTAATGCGTTGGCTCAGCAGCGCAATCTGCACCTGCGGCGAACCCGTGTCCGCCTCATGCGTGCGGTAATCAGTAACAATCTTCTCTTTCGATTCTTTCGTTAAGGCCATACTCTTTTGGATGGTCTCCTCCTAGACAGCAGTCAAATCCGTCCGTACATGCAAGGAGGACGGCAACCGCTAAAATTAAATTACGCTAGAATTTAACATGCCGTTTGCGTAAGTGTCCAGCCACCCGGCTGGTCGGTAGTGGGGTAATTTGTATGGACTTCACCGAAGAGATTGCCAGGCAAGGCGAAACATAAACGCTAAAAGCCGTACATTTGGCAGAGAATTTAACCTAAGATATGACCCAAGAAAAGCTAAGAAACCATTAGTCGAGGTTGTTTGAATTTAGTGGTGAGAACAAAGGGCTTATATTGAATTTGTAAATTTTACGTGTTAAGAAAACCTAAGATTTTAAAATACATACAATTTACCCCACTGCCAGAAAGGGCGAGCCTTATCAGCCTCGCCCTTTCTTTGCACCTGACCTTTTACTTCGAGGGAATTTAGCTTTGCGGTTTGGCGAAGATGTCGCCGCCCTCGAAATCTATGAAGATGAACGGCTCGTCACCTATGACCTTGGCGTCATGACCTCCGGGGACTACGCCCACATCGCCCGGACGCCACTCTATCTCCGTGCCGTCGTTCATAGTCATCAACATGCGTCCGGATACGACGTACCACTTGTGCGACACTTCGCAGCTCTCTGTGCCTGCGACGGGTTTTACGCATCCTGACCAGCTCCAGCCCGGCTCAAACGTTGCGCGCATCACCGAAAGGCCGTTGACTTCAACGATCTCAGCGCGCCCCTTCTCGAACGGGCGGGTCTCGTCAGGGTTGTCGAAATTCTGTCTGATGTTCAGGGGATTCTCTGTTGCCATTCCAAGTTAACCTCCAAAATTATTAGAACGTTGTTCTGCTAGTCTATCGCTTCTATCGCAAATCATGCGATTCGTCAACCGAGCGGGCAGTAAGTAGTCTCACAGTTAGATGAAGAAAGCCAATAGCAACCGGCCTGATTGAAGGTCTATTCATTCTTGAATAAGGGAAGAGATGGGGACTCACCACCGAAGACACCGAAGAGCACGGAGATTACACAGAGAGTTGAATGTCTCTGTGCTTCCTCTGTGATGCTCTGTGCCTTCGGTGGTGAATAATCTTTCTCGTTTCATCAAGCCACAGGCATCCTCCCCAAAACCCTGCGCAAAGAGCGTTCGTATAAATCTTCAGGCTCATCGGGAATTCTCTCCTTTCAAGTTTAGAGAGAATAATTTTTCTGCGAGCCGCTATCTTTTTCATCTGCGGAAGTCTCTTTATTGGTGGAGGCGGATTGGTAATCGAGCAGGAAAATCTTCCGGCGATTTCTGAGGAGACTGGCACTGAAACTCCAGACGAAGTGCTGGTCGTCGCAGCAATCCTGGGCGACTTCACGGCGTTCGACGAACTGGTTTCTCGCTACCGCCCGGCGGTCGTGCGCGCGGCTCAAACAATCGTGGGCAGAGACGATGCAGAAGATGTGGCACAGGATGCGCTGATTCTGGCCTTCAAGGCGCTGCCTTCGATTGAAGACCCGCTGAAATTCGCCGCGTGGCTTTCGACTATCACGCGGCACCGTGCGCTTCGTTTCACTTCGCGCGAGAGCGCGCACAGACGTGGCCGCGTGGAGTTGGATGAAGTCCTGCTCGAAAATCTTGGCTCGCTCTCCAAGCCATTCTTTGACGAACAGGATGAAGAACTCGCTCGCGCGCTGGAAAACGTTCCGGCGGATTATGCGATTGTCTTGAAGCTGCATTTTCTGGACGAGATGCCGTTAAAGAGAATTGCTGCGTTCCTGGGCTTGCCGCTTTCGACGGTGAAGTGGCGTGTGCATCGCGCTAAAAAGCTGGCGCGCGAGCAGATTGAACTTTTAAGAGGTGAAAGATGGAAAGAGAGAAAGAGATTTCTAAATTAGTCAACGTGCTGCGCCGCACCGGGCGCATGGCTTTTCACGCGAACTGGGTTGGCGACCAGAAGGACACTGCAAGCTTCTGCGTCGAAAGATACAATCGCGTGCTTGCTCGTTTGAAAGAGATTGACGAAGCTATTGCGAGCGTCTTCGACCCGCTTCCTGCGGAAAGCTCGCTCACGGTTGTCGGGATGGCCTGCAAACAACTCTCGGCTTATTACGAAGACGAGGTTGAGCCGTCACAGCGACACAGACATGGGCGCGCGTTCGGCATAGCCTTAGACCCGCAAGCCTTCAAAGAGTTCTGGCGCACGCAGGGGCGCGAGATAGAAGATTTGGGCGAGTTCATACGCGAGAGCATCAACGAATGGGTTCGCACACGCAAAAGCAAGAGTGAAGGCTGCGCCAAGCCTCAAGATCAGCATAATGCGTAAGCATCTTTGCGAGCTTACGGCTTTTCCTTTGCTTCTAAAGCGAGAAACTGCAATTAACTCAAAGCTCAAGCTAATGAGAGTTGGGGTTCACGTAAAGGCGCAAAGAAAAGAGCAAAGCTCGCAAAGGGTTAAGTGTTCGTTCGCGCCTACAGTTTTAATCCAAAAATCGTCAGGTGAAGATTGATGGAATCCGTCATAGTCGTCAGTAATCTTCAGAAATCTTACAGGTCGAAGCAGAGCCGTAAAGCGCCGGATGTTGTGGCAGTTGACGGCATAAGCTTTGAAGTCCCGCGCGGCGAGTTCTTCGGCCTGCTTGGCCCAAACGGCGCTGGCAAGACTACGACCATAGGCGTGCTCACAACAAGAGTGTTGCCAACGGGCGGGCAGGCGCTCGTTGACGGCGTTGACGTGGTGCGCGATCCCGTGACTGTCAAAAGAAAGATTGGCGTCGTGCCGCAGGTCAACAATCTGGATCGCAACCTGACGGGGCGCGAGATTCTACTTTTTCACGCAGAATATTTCGGAGTTCCGAAGCAGGAGAGAGAGCGGCACGCGCGCGAGCTTCTTGAAAGATTTCAATTGACAGAGCGCGCTGACGAAAAGCCCACAGGATATTCTGGCGGGATGGCTCAGCGTTTGAAGATAGCGCGCGCGCTGATGCACACGCCTTCAATTCTATTTCTGGACGAGCCTACGACGGGGCTTGATCCACAATCGCGCCGCGCGCTATGGGACACGCTTCTGGAGCTTCACGCTGCGGGGCAGACCATCTTCATGACGACGCACTACATGGAGGAGGCCGATCAACTCTGCCAGCGCATTGCCATCATGGATCACGGAAAGCTTCTTGCGATGGATGCGCCGTCGAAGCTGAAGGCGACGGTGCCCGGCGGGTATTTAGTAGAGTTGCAAGTTCGGGGCGCGGACGGCACGACTGAAGCCCTGGCCTCTTCTCTTCCAGAACTGCCCGGCGTCGTGGAAGTGAAAGCGCAGGACGACCGCATACGCCTCTACGCAGACCGCGTAGAGGGATTGCTGGCAAACGCCATGCGCCTTGCGAGCGACAAAGGCGTCATGGTCACGGACGCGCACGTGGCCGAGCCGAGTTTAGAGAATCTCTTCCTTCATCTGACCGGACGCAGTTTGAGAGAATAAATTTTCCCAAACAATTTCGTCTGGAGACAATTTTCATGAGCGCAACTCTCCTTGCTCTTCTACATCGTGACATGCGGGTGGCAAGCCGCGAGCTTCAATACTTTTTCCTGCGCGTGGGGCTTCAGCCCGTTCTCTTCACTTTCATCTTCGGCTACGTCATGCCGCGATTGGGGATCGTCCAGCGCGGTTACAACAGTTTGCTGCTTCCCGGCATACTCGCCCTGAGCATGACGCTTTCCAGTATGCAGGCCGTTGCGCTCCCGCTCGTGATAGATTTCGGATTCACGAAAGAGATTGAAGACCACCTGCTCGCGCCTATAAGCATCATGGGAGTCGCGCTGGAAAAGATTTTCGTAGGCGTGATTCAAGCCATGATTGCGGGGCTGTTCGTCTTGCCGCTCGCGTGGCTCATCATGGGCGGCGGCGTCAACGTTGATTCCAGGCACGCCATTTTTCTCATCGCCATCTCTCTTCTAACGGGCTGGCTCTTCGCCGCGTTCGGCATGGTCATAGGCACGGTCGCATCGCCTCAGCAGGTCAGTCTTATCTTCACCGCGCTTCTTTCGCCCATGATCTTTTTCGGCTGCGCTTACTACCCCTGGGCTGCGCTACAGAGCATTCGCTGGTTTCAGATTCTGGTGCTCGTCAACCCGCTGGTCTATGCGAGCGAAGGTTTCCGCGCCGCGCTCACGCCGCAACTGCCGCACATGCCGCTCTGGTTAATCCTCGGCGGACTCCTGGGCTTCTCGCTCTTCTTCACCTACTTCGGACTTAAGAGCTTCGAGCGACGCGCGATTGATTGATAAATGAGACGCTTTCAGTCGTGGGTCAGTTTCAAATTATTGCTCCGATAAATGCAGGGTGAAAATTTCAAACCGAGCCGCTACCGCGCTCTCTGAAGACGTGCGTCATAGTTGCTTCTCTGCTACCATCCTCGGAAAACCGATTGGGTTAAAGGATTAATATGAGTGCATCTCAAGCGCGCGTACTTATCATAGGCGGCGGGTTCGGCGGAGTCTTCACGGCTTTAGGTCTGGCCGGTCATGCTGAAGTCACTATGGTGAGCAGCGAAGATCATTTCCTATTCAAGCCTCTTCTTTACGAGTACCTGAGCGGCGAGGTCGAAGCGTGGCACATCGCGCCTGGCTACAAAGAGCTTCTGGACGAGCGCACGAATGTGATTCGCGGCGCGGTCTCGGAGATTGATTTCCAAAAGCGCGAAGTCACAATCGCCGGGCGCTTGAGAAAACTCAATTACGATCTGCTTGTGCTTGCGCTCGGCAGCGTCACGAATTACTGGAACATCGAAGGCGCTGAAAGTTACGCGCTCCCTTTCAGAGAACTTGAGCACGCGGACGCACTCAGGCAGCGCATGGTTGACGCGCTTGACCGTGTGCCGCCCGACGCAGACCCGCAGGACGCGCGTCGCGCGCTCACATTCGCAATCGTCGGCGCGGGCGCAAGCGGCGTTGAGCTTTCAACGAAGATGGCTGACTTGCTGCGCGACGCATTTCAAAGACGCGCTCTGAAAGGCGAGCCGCGCGTGATGGTTCTTGAGATGGGCGACGAGATTGTGCCCGGCATGGGCGACGAGATTCGCTCATTCGTAGAAGAAGCGCTGAAGGAGGTTCGCGTAGAAACCCACACGCGCACAGCCGTCAAGCGCGTAACGCCCAACTCAATCGTCTTCGAGCACAACAATGAGCAGACGGAAGTTGAGACAGCCGGAGTCGTGTGGACTGCGGGCGTGCGCGTGAACCCGCTCGTTGACAAACTCGATCTGGAGAGAGACAGGCGCGGCCTCATCTTGGTCAAGCCCACTTTTCAGACGACCAATCACGAAAACATCTTCGCGCTGGGCGACATTGCGCTCTACACGGATGCAAGTCCGCGCCTTGCTGGAACGGCGCAGCTTGCTTTTCAAGAAGCTGGCGTCGTGGCCGACAACATTCGCGCGCTTCTTTCCGGGAAACCGCTTCGCACGAAACATTTCGAGGAGTTAGGCGAGGCGGTCAGTCTGGGGACAGAGCGCGCTGCCGTGCTCGCAGGCAACAAGGCTTTCGGCGGCGCTCTGGCTCGTCAAGCGCGATTCGCGCTCTACTCACAACGGCTTCCGACCTGGCATCACCGGCTGCGCGTCGGCGCTAGCTGGTTCTTTGAAGGCACAAGCCCGCGCCCGCTTCAGCCTCTGGGTTTCGGTCGCCAACGCTAAGGAGAGGCAGAAGCGCGGCTCGAAGCAATTTGAATAGAAATTGCTTGCAGCCTTATTTTTGCCTTTTAGATTTTTCCTTCACCATTTTATAGCTCTGGCAAGATAGCCTGAATTGATATAGAGTATCGCTCCTTGCTAGAATCCGGTCGTCTTCAAACGAATTCAGGCGCGCATTCTTCCGTAGCGCTTCAAAATTTAATACGGTGAATATCAATAAGCGGCTTGGCTATTCCGAGGTGAATCATTTATGAACTGCCCACGGTGCGGAACTGAGATAATAGCGGGCGAACGGTTTTGCAGACACTGCGGCGCGCCTGCTTATGAGCCTGCGCCAACTGTTGCGAACAACACTTTAACTCTGCCGCAACATCCCCCGCCGCCAACGCAGTCAAATATTCAGCAGCAGGGATGGCCGCCACAGCCCGCCGCGCCTTCAATGCAGTTTATGCCGAACGCAATTCCGGCAGCGCCGCAAGCGCGCAGATCGTCCAGATGGCCGCTCTTCCTCATTGCAGGTTTAATCGTAGTCGCTGCCATAGGCGCAACCGTCTTCTTCATCCTGCGCGCAAACGAAAATCGTAACTCCGTCGCCGCATCCGGCCCGCTTCCCGATCACTTCGGCATCTTTGTGCGCGACGGCGACGCGCTCAACGAGATTCGCCGCCGGGATGTCACCAACGCCATCCAAGAACGCGACTCTATCAACGACGATTCGTCTCTGGTGAGCGCAGACGGCACCTCTACTATCATCCTCTACGCTGAGTCGCAGGATATACCCATCGCGGATTTGAAGCTGGTGCAGATGGATTCGATTGACGGCGACGGCAACGCGAAATATTGGAGCTATCAGGTCTCGCCCATTCAAGGGCACAGGGGCATGAGGCAGATAAAGGTCGCGGGCGGACTCCCCTCTGGAAGATACGCATTCGCGCTTTTTAACGGTTACGTTAACGAGGGCAATCACAAGCTCTGGCCGTTCGAGGTTGCAAACGGTGTTAGCTCCCCTTCCGAATCTCCGCAGACGGCAAAGCTTCAGGTGAAGCCGTCGCCATCGCCATCGCCCGCAGCTAGCAGGCAGCCCGCAGTTGCGGCGCAGCAACAGGTTGGGCCACCCGGCGCTAAATTAGGCTACTGCAATGACGACAACGTGGTTGTGCGCGCAGTTCCAAATCTCAATGGAGCGAAGATTAACAAGCTGGGTCGCGGGCAGCGTGTGTGGGTGATTGGCGTTTCGCCGAACTACTCTACATGGAACGGCGTAACTTCAAACTGGTCGCAAGTGCAGATGAACGACGGCTCGCGCGGCTGGGTTTTTAGTCCCTTCATCTCCTACTAACCGCTCCATACTTTCGTGTAAAGCCGATGCAGCGTTTACTATTTTACGCACAATGCAAGACCGCTCTGCGATTGGGCCAAACGATTGTGGCTATGCTTGCGCTCTCGCTCTCGCTCGCGTGTCTTAACCTGTCGAGCGGCAACGGCAACGCGAACTCCAACTCGCGCAACTCCAGGACTCAATCTCAGCCCGCGCACACCGCCATGAACTCTAATTTTGTATCGAACCTGCCGCAGGGATTTCATGTTCCAGATCAATCGGACGCGGTTGGCAGGCGACTTCTGGCCGAGTACGGCGCGATGTTCGTAGCGCGCAACGGCGTGCAGCCTCCGCCCACCATCATCTTCGCAAACGAATCGGAAGTCAGCCGATGGCAATCCGGCGTTAGAACGACTCGCGCAGACATGGGCGGCACAAGCGTCGAGCTGCAAGCGCCGGCGATGGCCGCGCTTGTTGAGGCGCGCAACGAAGCGCAGGCAGCAGGTCTCAGCATCACTCCGCGCGGCGCGGACGCTGCGCGACGAAGCTACACGGACACGATCTCTCTATGGCTCAGCCGCGTCGAACCCGGACTCCAGCACTGGACGAGCGCAGGCCAACTCTCTCAGGCAGAAGCAGACCGCATCAAGCGCCTCAGCCCGCACGATCAAGTCTCCGAGATTCTTCAACTCGAAGCTCGCGGTCTCTATTTCAACCGCGATTTTTCTAAGACAATCCTTTCTTCGGTCGCCGCCCCCGGCGCATCACAACACATCTCCATGCTCGCCTTCGACGTTGCCGAAAACGACAACCCAACGGTGCGCAAAATCCTGGCCCGCCACGGCTGGTTTCAAACCGTCACTTCCGACACGCCGCACTTCACCTATCTGGGCGTGACTGAAGACCAACTCCCATCGCTAGGATTGAAGAAAGTCACAAGCGGCGGGCGCACGTTCTGGGTGCCGGATGTGGAATAAAGAGGTTGGATAATTTCGAGAACAGGCAACACAGTAAGTTGTTCGAGACGACCATTCGATAGCATTTCTCTCATCGTTGCTCCCTCAGATTTGCCTGAATGCTTCATGTAGGAGGCTAATTTTGGGCGCTCGGCTTCTAGCGTTCAACTAACCTAACGAATTAAAAGCCTATGCTATACTTCGATGATATGAGGTCTAATTTCGTAGAACGAACGGGCAAGATTGAGGAGATGGATCGCTCTTTCGATATAAAATTCTGGCAAGCTCAAAGTGATGCTGACAGATTTGCTGCCGCATGGGAGCTTGTTGTTCACTCTTACATCATCAAAGGCAAGGATGTTAGCGAACTCCGACTTCAAAGAGATATTGAAAACTTTCAACGACTACCAGATTAAGTATCTGGTCGTTGGCGGGTATGCTGAGCCGCACTATACCAAAGATATTGATTTGTGGGTTAGCGCGGATAAAGAGACGGATGAGGATTGAATCAGACCGCAGTCGAACGACTCATTCGCTTCCGGCTGATTTTATAGTCAAGCTTTGGCATGACGACACGAGCCTGACGCTCGACTATGAATTAATCGTCGCGGCTTCGCACGAATCGAGCGCGGGCGCTTCTTCAACTTCTTCCGGCTTGCCTTCCCCGTAGTAAGGCCGACCAGATGCGACCGCTTCAAAATATTCGCTGATGCGATCTAAGACTTCCGTGACTGAGTGCGAGTGATAGATTGTGGTGCGGAAGAGTGCGCCGCCGTGCAGCCCTTTGGTGAACTGCCCGGCCAGTTGCTTCATGCGCCCTATGGCTGCAAATTCCGGCATATCTTCCAGCAGCATCTCGAAGTATTCCAGAAGCACTGCGCGTTTGTCTTCAATCGTGGGCTGAAAGAGTTCCCGCCCGTCCAGAGCATCTTCAATCTGGCGGAAAATCCACGGGTTCGCCATTGCGCCGCGCCCTATCAAGATGCCGTCGCAATTCGTCTCGCGCCAGCGCTCGAAAGCTTGCTCTATAGTTGTCACGTCACCGCTGCCTGAGACTGGCACGCTCACAACCTCTTTAATCTGCCGAACCAAAT
>DATHJK010000580.1:0-4701 GCA_035316225.1 Pyrinomonadaceae bacterium | reverse complement strand
AGAATCATCATGCCGTTATCGCTGAGGAAGACCAGCACGCGGCGACCGTAAAAGACTGTGAGCGTTCCTTCGATGTAGTAGCGAAGCGAACGCGCGATCATCACTGTGAGTATGAAGCGCCAGCGCGGGAATTCCAGTGCTCCTGCCGTCGCCACGAAAATCTTGAAAGGCATGGGAGGCGGCAGCAGCGCCGGTATAGCAAGGGCAAGAAAACCGAAACGAGCGTATGCGCGCTCGACTCGCTCTATATGTTCTGCGCGGAAGCGGCGACGCAAGACCGCTTGACCGCCGCGCCGCATTATAGTGTAGAGCAGCAGGCAGCCCAGCACAGAACCCACAGCAGCGAACAACGGAAAGAAGAAGACGGCGGAGGGCTGTCTGGCACAGCGGCCAACCACAAGATAGTCGTTTATCTCGGGCAGCGAGAGCAGCGAGGAATCCAGAGCGCCAATGAGAATCATCGCGGGCGCTGCCAGCAAAAGCGGCATCCCTATAACATAGTGCTCAAGCCATCGAGCAGCGACGCGCAACCAGTGGAACATAATTTTAGTGATAAGTGATAAGTGATGAGTGATAAGTAACAGCTTTTATCTTATCACTCATCACTTATCACTTATCACCTGTAACTTACCTTGCAGGCGTGAAGATGTTGGGCGAATCGTAGGTGACGCCGAAGGTGACGCCTGAGCGCGGGCTGAATTTTGTAAGCCCCGCGATTCCGGCAATGTCGAAGCGCAAGCCCGAAGCTCTCATTTGCAGACCGAATCTAGCCTCGCTCTCAGATTCCGTGCCGAGCGGCCCCGTTCCCGGCCTTGTGTTCGCGCGCCCGTTCACCTCCCCGACTACGCTGAACTGCTTGTTGAGACGAAATATCCCGGCCAGACCGTAGAGCAGTAGATCGTTCTGAGTGAAGAACTGCGTCGGCGCTGTAAGAATGCCAATTCCCAGATTGCCGAAAGTATTGAAGCGCCCGTCGCGCCCGAACTTCTTGCCTACTAGAACCATCCCGTAAGCATTCGTCTGGTTCGTGCCTATGCCACGCCCCTGGCGGGAGTTAGGCAACTGCACGCCGAAGCGAAAACCAAGCGAAGGGGCGCGCCTGGTTTCAGCGCGCAGCTTGATTTTCGTAGAGAGCGTGAAATCGCCGAAGTCGCTCGTCGAGTTTGTGCCCGGAGTTAAACCTAGTGGAATAGGCGAAGGCGTCTGCATAGAGTTTATGCTCAGATAATTCTGTAGCACGCCGTCGATCTGAAACTCCACGTTCGGCGAAAGACCCACGTTGATGCCTATGACGCCGACGCGCGTTAGATCGCCGGTCAATCCTGACAACGGGAACTTATTGTTCTGCTCGAAATCAACCCCGGCCTCTATACGTACAGTGCCCGGCGGAATGATGTCCACATCTTCTGTCAAAAGCGGGCGCTGCTGCGCCTGCGCGACCAGGGCACAAAGCAGTATGAGTAAGAGAACGCAGAGAGTCTTTTTGAAGCGTTTGCCCGGCATGTTCAGAAGTCAGGGACGATTAATCAAAGCAATACGTGAAAATTTCTATGGAAAGATTGAACCCTTACTTAAGGTTATGCACGACGATTCAACTTCCCTTAACTAAGCGCGGATTGTAGCGGCTTCGATAGCCTAGCGTCAACGCAAGGTGGGACTGGCCGGAAGATTCACCCTGCGGCGTGGCCTCGCCTGTGCTACTATCGGCGGCTAAAGATGGATGCTAAACCTTTTCTAATCGGTGGCGAGTGGCGCGCGAGCGATCATCTTCAGGAGGTGCGCGCGCCGTTTTCGGGCGAGACGATTGCGCGCGTCGCTTATGCTTCACGCAGCGAGGTTGAAGAATCAATCTCGGTCGCAGCATCAACCGTTGACGCTTTGCGCGAGATGCCGCGCTACGAGATTGCCGAAGCGCTCAGACGAATTGCCGATTACATAAAGGCTCACCATGAAGAGTTCGCGCGCACCATAGCGATGGAAGCCGGAAAACCGATCACGGCTGCGCGCGGCGAAACCGACCGCGCTGTCTCGACCTTCACTTTCGCGTCGGAAGAGGCCAGAAGATTCACGGGCGAGAGTGTTCCCGTTGATACGCAGGCAGTCGGTAAAGGCCGATTAGGTTGGACTGAGAGAGTGCCGCGCGGGATAATCTTCGGCATCACGCCTTTCAACTTTCCTTTGAACCTGGTCGCGCACAAGGTCGCGCCCGCGCTGGCCTCGCGCAACGCTATCATCATCAAGCCAAGCCCGCGCACGCCGCTTACAGCATTAATGCTCGGTGAAGCTTTTCTCGAATCGGGCTTTCCTAAAGGGGCGCTTCAAATCGTCACGATGGAGATTCCCGAAATTGACATCATGCTTGCGGACGACCGCGTTGGCATGATCTCTTTCACAGGGAGCGCGCAGGTCGGATGGGATTTGCGCGCACGCGCGCCGCGCAAGGCCGTCACATTGGAGCTTGGCGGGAACGCTCCCGTCATCGTTGACGAAACCGCTGATCTTGATTATTCGGTCGAGCGCGGCACGATGGCTGCATTTGTTTACGCAGGGCAGGTATGCATCTCAGCACAGCGCTTTCTGATTCAGGAGAGCATTGCAGAGGAATGGACAGAAAAATTTGTATCGCGCGCCAGGAATTTGAAGTTAGGCGACCCGCTCGACGAGAAGACAGAGCTATCAACGATGATTGACGAAGAGGCCGCGCGGCGCGCTGAAGAATGGATTAACGAAGCAGTTGGGGCGGGCGCGCGTCTGTTGTGCGGAGGCGCAAGGCGCGGCTCTCTTCTGGAAGCGACCGTGTTAACAAACGTTCACAGCGAGATGCGCGTCGTATCGGAAGAGGTCTTTGCGCCTGTGGCTACGATTCAGACTTTCAACGATTTCGCGGATGCAATCTTGGAAGCTAACAACACGCGCTACGGTCTTCAGGCGGGAGTCTTCACGCGCGACATGCGGCGCGTCTTTGAAGCGCAGAAGCGACTTGAATACGGCGGCGTAATGATAAACGACGCGCCCGCCTTCCGCGTTGACAACATGCCTTACGGCGGCGTTAAGCTCTCAGGGTTCGGGCGCGAAGGCGTGCGCTACTCGATGGAAGAGATGACAGAGCCGCGCATGATCGTCATTGACCCAACACATTAAAAGCTTTCTTTGCGAGCTTAAGTATTTCTCTTTGCGTGAACCCTCAATTTACATGAATCTTGAGTGTTAAGAGAATTGAGGATTCACGCTGGAGGCGCAAAGAAAAGAGCAAAGCTCGCAAAGAATCGTTGTTTGGTGATGCTCGAATAATCAATCGAAAATCGTACTCGCTGTGAACTTCCGTTGCCGGTTTGCCGTTATCGTTATTGCTTCACTTAGTTTCTCTTCAAATCCTAGAGGCTCGCTTATGAAAAAAAGATTTTTTGTAGTCTTTTACCTGACGATTTCTCTGCTCCTTTCCGCAACGCTTTTGCCCTTAACGTGCTTCTCTGCGCTTCAGACCGCTTCGGCGCAAACGGGCGCGCCTGCTTCGCGCTCGATTCAGATTCCGGGTGTGCGCGAGCGCGTGACCGTAGCGCGCGACGAACGCGGCATTCCATACATAGAGGCTACGAATGACTCCGATCTCTATTTCGCTCAGGGCTACGTCACGGCGAGCGACCGATTGTGGCAGATGGAGCTTTTCCGCAGGACTGCGCGCGGCGAGTTGGCAGAGATTTTCGGCAACGCCGCGCTTAATGAAGACAAGCGACATCGCACGCTGGGCTTCGGGACGCTTGCAGATGCACAGGTGGCGACGCTTCCGCCGAAATTGCGCGCTGTGCTAGAAGATTACGCGCGCGGCGTGAACGCTTACATAGCTTCGCGCGATGCTAACAATCTCCCGCCTGAATTCAAGATTCTGCAACTGAAGCCGCGTCCCTGGACTGTCTCTGATTCGATTGCCACTTCAAAGCTTTTCGATGAATCGCTCTCGACCTCCTGGAATCAGGACATCACGCGCGGGCGTTTCACAGACCTTCCACAGAAACAGCACGACGCGCTCTTTCCAGAAACCTCGCCGCTCGACGTTGTAATCGTCGGCAGCGATAATCAGCCCGGAAGAAGAAGAAGGACGATCAGTTCGCTCCCTCATGCTAACGAGAGCGCGGCGTCATCTATTAACGATGAGACGGTTCGCGCGGCCTCAGACGACGAAGCCCTGATGGAGCGCTCGCTCGGTCGCATAGGCTTTTATGCAGAGAACTGCGCGGCGAGCAACAACTGGGTGATTAGCGGGCGACACACCGTCACGGGCAGACCCCTGCTCGCCAACGACCCGCACCTTCAAGCATCCGCGCCATCAATCTGGTACATGGTTAATCTGAGCGCGCCCGGTCTGCACTCGGCGGGCGTGGCGGTCGCAGGCTTGCCCGGCGTAGCAATCGGCCACAACGATCAGATCGCATGGGGCGTAACCAGTCTGGAAGGCGACGTGCAAGACCTCTATGTCGAAAAATTCGATCCACAGAATCCGCTCCGCTACATGACGCCTACGGGTTGGCGCGACGCGGAAGTTCGTCATGAAGAGATAAAGGTTCGGAAGGGTTTTCTTGATACCGCGACGGACACAGTTCCTATGAACGTGACGGTTACGCGGCATGGGCCAATCGTTATGGAGCAGGGCGGGAAGCGTTACGCGCTTCAGTGGACTGCGCTCGCGCCAAAGGCGAATCTTCT
>DATHJK010000579.1:0-5594 GCA_035316225.1 Pyrinomonadaceae bacterium | reverse complement strand
GCGCTATTGCGATCTGTGGGACGAGCGACCGCGAAAATTTCCGGGCGAAGCCGGTGAGGATGCGCCTGTGATGGCACGCGCAAACTATCATCGCGGAGCGATTAGCGAAGCCGTCGCAAACGCGCTCGTCCACCGCGACCTTGCTCTGCGCGAGCAGCCGACGAGAATCCTGATATTCGACCGCTCCATAGAGATAATCAATCCACGCCGCACAACAGGCTTCGCACCCTCTGGCCTGAAAGCAATACGCTACGGCATCCCGCAGCGGCTCAATCCGCAACTGGCCGCCACCTTCTCAAATCCGGCTTACGGTTTGAAACTTCAGCAGGGCGGACTGCCCGCGCTACTTCGCAACGCGCGCACTTTCTCCGCCCGCCGCGCAGAAATCCACGCCTTCAACGACGAATTCAGAATTCGATTTTACGGAAGATAAATGAGTAGTGATAAGTGATAAGAAGGTGAATGGCAGAGATACTTCTTCTATTTACGACTAACGATTCAACGATTCACGGCTTTTCTCTTATCACTTATCACTCATCACTTATCACTGGTTCGGTTGCGGTTTGGGCGCGTTGTAGAATTGTCGGCTCTGCACCTGGTAGTCGTGGTCGTCATACTGGCCGTCGCCGTCAACGTCAACCTTAACGACGATCTTGTGCTGCCGACCGTCGCGCACGTCGCCCGGATTGTAGCCAAGACTATACTGATTTCTCAGAAGCGTGTTGATTGAATCGAGCGCTTTGGGAATCTCGCCGGGGAAGGTGACGGGATAGTACATGCCGCCCGTCTCGCGTGCGAAAGTGCCGAGCGCATTCTGCGCCTGCTGGAATGTCATGCGCCCCGGATTGCCCATCAGATCATCATTCGCAGACAAATCCTGATCGTACCTCTTAAGGAAAAGGTTCGCAGTGCCCACTATGTAAATGGGCACGCCCGAATCCTGCGTGATCTTGCGCGCCTGCCCGTAGTTGATCTTGCTGAAAGTGTCTATGCCCGAAGCTATCAGTAGAATGGCGCGGCGTCGCCCTTGAAGAGCAGCCATCCCGGCGTAATCTGCCTGCCTCTGGTTTGTGTTATCCAGCACCACTGAGTCGCCACGCCCGCCCACCAACGTGAACTTCAGCGCGTCGTAAAGATTCGTCTCGCGGAACGCAGGGTAGCTGCGAAGCAATAGGCTGATGACAGCCTGAAGGCGCGCCGGGTCGTTGGTGAAATCCGTTAGCGGCGTGGGGCGCATGTCGTAAGCTATGACGGAAGCATAATCGTCGGGCGGGTGTATGAAGCGCGTCAGGAACGCTGCGGCAGGCCGCACGACTTCCCACGTTCCAGGCTCCATGCCGCCGTTGCCGTAGTAGCCATAAGTCTCAGAAAGCTTGCTGAATTCGACGACGAGCGCAACCGTTATGGGCGCTTCGGGCGTGGAGAAGTAGGTGATTGGCTTCTGAACGCCGTCCTCGAAGATTGCGAAGTTCGCCTGCTTTAAGTTCGGTATGACCTGGTGAGTCTTCTTGTTGATTACAACCGCGTCAACATTGACCAGCGCGGAGTTGACCGTAATTGTCTCTGCATCCTGCGGGTGGTTAATGATGTCCGGCGGAGTCTGCTCCTGCTGCTGCTCGCTCTGTGTGGGTCGCTGATTCCTCTTCTGTTGCTGGTTGGTTGGCGGCGGCTGGCGACGCGATTGCGCAAGAGTTACAGGTAAATTTAGAGATGCTCCGACCAGAAAAGTTAATGCGATTGCGAGGGCAAAGACGCGGAGCGAGAGATTTTGGCTTTTCATAATAAAAATCCTTTGACAGCAAAGAGGGGAAGGGAATTTCCGGCTCAACCTGACTATAGGCGCGCCCGCCGCACACGGTCAAGCCAGCTACTTTCCAGATGACGCCGTTTTGATGCGAGCATGGCAGGCAGAGTTTGCCGAAGAAAGGCAAGGATGAGGGATTAAGAACAAGGAGTGGATAAAGGGAAAAGAGTAAAAGGAAGTTGTATTAACCGGCTGCTTATTTCCCTTTACACTTTCCCCTTTTTCTTCTTACCTTATAGCTTCCGCCTCAACTACGGCGTCGTAAGCGCCGGTGTTGTCGTTGAGATTGCTTTCGTTGACGCCCAGGAAGAGCACTCCGTCGCGCTGGGCTACGAACTCGCGGCGCGAGCCTATGAAGATGAAGTCGTCGTTGTCGTCGCCTATGACGGCAATGAGTCCGCCCGTCGCTTCGTTGCGCATCAGCTTGTTGGCGTCGGACAAATTAGGGATGCCTGTGGGCGTAGAGATGCGGTTTGCGCCGAGCGACACGCGGCCTGATGCACTGATGCGTATGCGCTGGCCGCGCCGTACGACCAAGCCGGTGTTCGTCCATCCGTTCGACGCATTGTCGCCGCGAACACGAGTGTTAATCTGAAAGAATGTCGGCGTTGTGCCGGAGTTCTGCGGTGCAGAATTCGATGGCGTGCTGTTAGCGTTCTCATCAGGGGGCGGAGTTACGCGAGATGAAGGCGGCGATGCGGGTCGCACGGGCTGAGGGTTTGGCGCAGGGTTGTTGATTACAGGGTTGCTCTCTTCGCCGCCGAGCGAAGCCGCTGCTGCGCCTGTGGCCGCGTCGAACTCGATGGATTCGACATCTTCCATGTAGATAGTGATGCGGCTACGACGACCGCGCGCTCCTGAGCCAATGAGAACAATGAACTGCTGGTTGTTGAAACCTATGATCTGGCCGTGAATGACGCTTCCGTCTTTCAAGTGTATGGTGTCTGCAAGTCCGGCTGTTGCAAGCGAGAGCAGCAGTATGATTGCGACGAGCGGGGCAAATAGTTTCTTCTTCATCGTCTCCTCCAACGAGTCAAAGCTCTTTTGATAATTCTAACGGGCGCGCGTTTGAAGCCAAAGAGGGTTTAGCAAAGACTCGCTGCTTTGGCAAGCTGGAGAGAGATTAGCCGTCCCTGCGGCAATTGAGACGCGCGCGCAGCGTGTGCAGGTTGCTTAGAGTCGCGCAAGCTTATACAGGGAAGGCCGTTCTAGTGATTGCCGTTAAAATTTGGGCGGTAGCCGAAGATGATTGCTAATTTACTCTAGCGTGCGGGCGCAAAGTGGGCTAATATAGCCGCCGTCGCCATTGAAATGATTGATTCCCGAACCTCAGGCGTCAACGCTTGCGGGCGCTATTTTCACTTGCTAACCGAAAGCGGGCCGCTTCTCCCTGAACGCGCCGCCAAGGCACGCCTAAGCGAATAAAGAAACATGCTATCCCCTAACTCAATCTTACAAGGTCGTTATCGAATCGTTCAACAACTGGGTCACGGCGGCATGGGCGCTGTTTATCAGGCTATGGACGAAAGCGTCAACTGCATGGTCGCCGTCAAAGAGACTTTCGCAGCGACGGACGAGCATCGCAGAGCTTTCAAGCGCGAGGCCGAACTGTTGGCGAACCTGTCGCATCAGGCGCTGCCGAAAGTTACGCACCACTTCGCAGAGGGCGAAGGACAGTTCCTCGTCATGCAATATGTGCCCGGCAACGATCTTTCGGAGCTGCTGGGGCTTCGCGAGAGACCTTTCGCCGTAAACAAGGTTGTAGAATGGACAGACACATTGCTGGATGCGCTGGAAGAACTGCACTCGAATCATCCACCTATAATTCACCGTGACATCAAGCCTGCGAATTTGAAGCTCACGCCGCGCGGCAAGATTATTCTTCTGGATTTCGGACTTGCGAAAGGCGCAGCGGGCGAGATGTCGCAGGACGACCCTGATAGCGGCAAGAGCATCTACGGCTATACAAGATACTACGCGCCTATTGAGCAGATTAGAGGCTCCGGCACAGACCCGCGCAGCGACCTGTACTCTTTATCTGCGACGATGTGGACGCTGCTGACAGCGCAGATTCCGCCCGATGCGCTCGCGCGCCTGTCAGACAGCGCCGTGGATGGCAACGCAGACCCTTTAAAGCCGGCGCACGAATTGAACCCTGAAGTTCCCGCAGGGGTGAGCATGGTCTTTCACAAGGCTATGGCTATCAACCGTGCTGATCGTTTCAACAGCGCGAAAGAGATGCGCGAGGCGCTGCAAAAGGCTCTGCATTCTCCTGTCGTAGAGACTAAAGCCAATCAGCTTCAGGAGACGATGGCGATCAGCGAGGAAGAGCTTCGGCGCATGAGCGCGCAGGCTGATGAGTCGGAAGCTCGTCGTCAACAGGAAGAGCGAGAGAGGCGCGAAGGGGAAGCCAGAGCGGCGCAAGAGCGCGAAGCCGAAGAGCGACGTAGACGTGAAGAAGAGGAGCGCCGCATAGCTGACCTTGAGCGGTCAGAAGCGCCCACATGGCATCATCCGAGTTCGGGAGGGCAATCTCATCAGAGCACGCCCCCGCAGATTCATCAAAGTGCGCCGCCTCAAATTCATCAGAGCACTCCACCCGCACCGACCATCATGAATCCGAACCTCCAGCCGCCTGTGAGCGGAGGTTACCCGCCTACTCCACAGAGCGGAGGCTACGGAGGAAACCCTCAGGGCGGTGGGCAACAGAGCGTTATGGGATACGGTGCGCCTTCGGGCGGCTACGGTCAGCCTCCTTCGGGTCAACAGTGGCCGGGTGCACAGCCGCAGCCGGGTTATGGTAATCAGCCTGCCTACGGCAACCCTCCTGCTTATGGCAACCAGTATCAGTACCAGTATCAACAACCGCCGTCGCTTACCTCTCAACCATTGTCGCAAACAGGACGTGGCGGCGGCGCAAAGCTCCTGATTGTTCTGGGCGCTGTTATCCTTGTCATCCTGCTGGGAGCAGGTGCAGGCATAGCTTACTGGATGAGTACCAGAGAAGGGACAACTGCAAGCAGCAGCAATCCTACGGGCACGAAGCAGGCAACTGATCCGACCGCTTCGACTTCAACCACATCTGCGACCAATAACATCACGGCATCTTCCATCAAGCCGCTAGGCGTCGTGAACGCGCCCGATGGAGTACATAGAGTCGCACTCAGTCAGGATGGCAAGACGGCAGCTTCGGCCAGCAACGACAATGTAGTTCGCCTGTGGCAGACGAGCAACGGCAGTCTCTTGAGAGAACTGAGAGGACACACGGGCACGGTCATGGCCGTTGCAATCAGCCCGAACGGTCAGACTGTAGCCTCTGGAAGTCAGGATGGCGAGATAAGGCTTTGGAATCTGAGCGACGGGCATCTGGTTAAAAGCTGGAAGGGACATTCGGACTCTGTGTGGAAGGTCGGCTTCAGTTCGGACGGCAATACTCTGTTTTCCGCCGGGTACGATAAGACTGTGAAAGTCTGGCGCACGTCCGACGGCTCGCAGCAAGCCAGCATGACGTTGCCCCCGAATGATCTGGTCATTACGGTGAGCCACGATCTGAAGACCGCAGCGCTCTTCAATCCCGGCTCGAACAACGTGGAGCTATGGTCGATACAGGACAGCAGACTATTGCGCTCTCTCTCAGGTCACAACAACAAGGTGAGCAACGGCGATTTCAGCCCGGACAATCAGAATCTTGTGCTCGGTAGCTACGACGGCCCTGTGCGCATCTGGAACGTAAGCAACGGCCAACTGGTCAACACGTTGAAAGGCGGCAGCGCTCGCGTAGGCGATGTTG
>DATHJK010000578.1:0-8179 GCA_035316225.1 Pyrinomonadaceae bacterium | reverse complement strand
TCAACCATTCGCTTCAACTCCGATGCGGTTATCTCCTGCATCTCGTCCGCCTGAGATAACTGCTCCGCCGCAGGTTGCGGCCTCAGCCCACAGAACTCTTCATAATCAATCAACTCTTTTATGACGGCGTGCTCGCCGCAGACAGGGCACGCGGGGTCTTTCCTCAACTTCAACTCGCGGAAGCGCATGCGCCACGCATCGAAAAGCAGCAGGCGATTAATCAACGGATCGCCGCCGCCTAAAATTAACTTGATGGTTTCGTTCGCTTGAATCGCGCCGACTATGCCGGGCAGAACGCCCAGCACGCCGCCTTCTGCGCAAGATGGAACTAAACCGGGCGGCGGCGGCTCTGGATAAAGGCAGCGATAGCATGCTCCCTTCGCAGCCCAGAAGACGCTCGCCTGTCCCTCGAAGCGGAAGATTGAGCCGTAAACGTTCGGCTTGCCCGCGAGCACGCAGGCGTCGTTGACCAAATAGCGCGTAGGGAAATTGTCAGTGCCGTCAACAATGATGTCGTAGTCGCGGAAAAGCTCAAGGGCGTTCTCGCTTGTGAGCCGCGTGTTGTGCGTCTCAATCTTTATGTGCGGGTTGATGTCAGAAAGACGGTCGCGCGCGGATTCTATCTTCAGTCTCCCGACATCTTTCGTCCCGTGCACGATCTGTCGCTGCAAGTTCGATTCGTCAACCACGTCGAAGTCAACTATGCCCAGACGACCAACGCCAGCCGCCGCAAGGTACATCCCCAATGGAGCGCCAAGCCCGCCCGTGCCTATCATCAGCACACTCGCAGCCTTCAACTTCTTCTGCCCCTCCATGCCGACTTCAGGCATGATGAGATGACGGCTGTACCGCGCTATCTCTTCATGGGAGAGCGCAGGCTGCGCAGAGCCAGCTTGCGCAACTTCATCTTCCGTCGTCGCGCCGCCCGCAATCGAGGGCACAATCATCACAGTGTCGCCGTCTTTCAGAGGCGTGTCCGCGCCCTTAGCGTGGCGTATGTCTTCGTCGTTGACATAGACGTTGACGAAATTGCGCAGTTTGTTCTGCTCGTTGAAAAGATGGCGGCGCAACTCTGCGTGCTGCGCGGTCAAGCTATCGAGCGCCTCGCCCGCCGTCTGCGCCTCGACCTCTATCTCCGACTGTCCGCCGGCATACTGCCTGAGCGCCGTAGGGATTGTTACTGTAACTGGCATGACTTAGCTTCCTTTCAAAATCTCTTCTTCATTAAACCTGGACCTATCGTCCTGCATCTGCCATGAGCGCAGGTCGTTTGCGCGCCCTTCCTTTACCGAAACGATAACATAAGACCATGTGGGCCATGCGTGATCCAAGTCGAACTGCGATGGCTGCGCGGGATGATCCGGGTGCGAGTGATAGTTGCCGACTATATCAAGCTTGCGTGTTCGAGCGTAACGTTCGGCGCGAGCATACTCTTCAGGCAAGATCAAAGAGCGGTTGTGACGCGCACTCTCTTCGCGCGCGTTAGAGATCGGGAGAATTTCCGCGACAGCTTTACGGCCATCGTCAGCAAAACTTCCCAGAAGCAGTCCGCAGCATTCGTGCGGGTACTCCTGCTCCCCATGACGCCTTATTTCATCCAAATGCTGCTGGCTAATTGAAATCATTCAACTGTAAGGCTGTTCAATCCCTTTGCGACTTTTGCTCTTTCCTTTGCTTCTAAAGCGCGAACCTGCTATTTGCTCAAAGCTCAAGCTGGTGAGAATTGCAGGTTCGCGCTTTAGAAGCAAAGGAAAGACTTAAGCTCGCCAAGATGGTTGAGCACCCTTTATCTTTCTTCCCAGAACTCTTCGCTCAAATATCTTCCGCCGCTGTCGCAGAGAATTGTGACGACGACCGCATCACTTGAAAGAGTTCGCGCAAGCCTGAGTGCTGCGAAGACGTTCGCACCCGAAGATACGCCCACGAAGAGACCTTCTTCGCGCGCGAGTTGGCGTGTCATCTGTTGCGCATCTTCGGTCGAGACTTCTACGTTCTCATCCGCGAGCGTCGCATCGTAAATGCCCGGCACGAGTGCAGTCTGCATGTGCTTCATCCCTTCAAGACCGTGAAAGGGAGAATCGGGCTGCATGGAGATTGCGCGAATCTTCGGATTAAGCTCCTTCAATCGTCTGGACGTGCCGACGAATGTGCCGGAAGTTCCAAGCCCGGCGATGAAGTGTGTGATGCGCCCGCCGGTCTGTTCCCAGATTTCCGGCGCGGTTCCCAGATAATGTGCGCGCCAGTTCTCGTCGTTATTGTACTGATCCGGATAAAAATATTTGTCAGGCTCGCGCGCAACCATCTCGCGTGCCATGCGCTGCGCGCCGTCAGTAGATTCACGCGGGTCTGTCTCAATGATCTCTGCTCCGCAGACTCTAAGGATTCGTTTACGCTCAAGGCTCGCGTTCGCGGGCAGACAGAGCGCGACCTTGTAGCCGAGCGACGCGCCGATCATCGAGTAGGCAATGCCTGTGTTCCCGCTTGTGGCATCAAGAATGGTTTTGCCTTGAGAGAGAGCGCCCGTTCGCTCGCCCTCAAGAATCATCGCGCGGGCTGCGCGATCTTTGACTGACCCGCCGGGATTCAGATGCTCCGCTTTCGCGTAAACTTCAACCTCGCGGGGCAGACTCCGCGCGACACGCCTGAGACGTATAAGCGGAGTCCGCCCTATGCTCGACAGAAGATCGTGCGCGGCGGTAACAGGACTCACTTGTTCGATGAGCGATTGTGTCATACCCTGTGGCGCTCTCTTTTTAAGACCCTGCGCTCTGGGCCAGGTTCTTCTTGGCGAAATACCAGTCCGTGACTTCGTAATCCTGAGACTTCGTGCGCGCCTCTGCATCGGCCAGCGTCTGCGGCGGAGGCACGACCACTGCCTCGCCCGGCTTCCAGTTCGCGGGTGTAGAGCAGGCGTTAGCGTCCGCCGTCTGCACGGCGTCAACCACGCGCACAATCTCGTCAATGTTCCTGCCAAGCGACATTGGATAATAGATCAGCGCGCGTATCACGCCCTTGTCGTCAATGACGAAGACCGCACGCACGGTCGCCGTCTCCGAAGCGCCCGGATGAATCAGGCCGTATCTTTGCGCGACCTTTGTATCAAGGTCTGCTATGACGGGAAAGTCAACCGAGACGCCGAAGTTCTGGTTGATGTTTCTAATCCATGCTATGTGCGCTGGCACGGAATCAACGGAAAGACCTATAAGTTGTACATTGCGTTTCTTGAATTCATCCGAGCGTTTGGCGAATTCTACGAACTCCGTTGTGCAGACGGGCGTAAAATCCGCAGGATGCGAGAAGAGGACGACCCATTTGCCTTTGAAATCCGAGAGCTTAATCTGGCCTTGAGTTGATTTTGCCTCGAAGTCTGGCGCGGGTTCGTTGATGCGAGGGATCGTCTGCGTTCTGTCTGGGGATGGTGCCGGTGTACTCATCTGCGTTCATTTCCTTTCAAGAAAAGTTTGGTTGAAAATTTGAATGGCCGCCCGGTTCTGGAGCGGCCATGAAGTAAAGCTTAAGATTTTTTTTCTGAAATCTCTAGCTCACACCCTCTCGCCGCTTGCCGAAGAGGAGATAGCAACACATACAGGCGCACATGAATCCGGTGCAGGCGTTACAGCCAAAGTTTCGCGCCGTATGATTATTGAAGGATGCGCACATCAATTTTACCGTTTGACTTTGACAGTGACTCTACTGCGCACGCGAGGCCGTTGTCAAGGGAATCAAAAGACCATAAATTGGGGGATAATGGTAAGAAAACAGCCTTATCTACACAGCCGAATCATAAAAATTTGCCACAGGCGGAAGACGCGCGGTGTTTGTAAAGCGTAGAGTCGGGAATCAGTGTGCCCTGGAAAAATTTGGTAGTAGTTCAATTTGAAATTGATGGAGCAGAAGAACGTTTGCCTTAATCCTCAAATTGTCCCACTACTAAAATTCTTAAGGGCTGGAGCGCGCAACCTGTACGAACTACACTATCAGCATCCTTACGGCATAGAGGAAGAGCTAACATGAAGCAGATTAAATTTTCACTCGTATCGTTATTGTTAATCTCTCTTACAATTCTGAATCAGGCGGGCGCTGCTCAACAGAATAATCCCGGCAATCTCGCGCGCTTGAATACGAGTGAAAACAGGAGCCAGCTAGCATCACGGCTGGAAAGATTGATTCCGCAGTTGATGGAGCAGGGGTTCGTTCCGGGTCTTTCAATCGCGCTTGTGAGAAACGGCGAAATCTTCTGGCACGGCGGCTTCGGCGTGCGCAACGCGCAGACGCGCGAGCCTGTGACGGACAACACGGTGTTCGAGGCGGCATCTTTGAGCAAACCCGTCTTCGCGTACGCCGTCATGAAACTCGTTGACAGCGGCAAGCTGAATTTGGACACGCCGCTGGTCAAATATCTTCCCGGCGCTTACGTCAACGGGGACGAGCGAGCGAACCAAATCACCGCGCGCAACGTGCTCACGCACACTACTGGTTTTCCCAACTGGCGACCGCGTGGCGGAGCGCTCACCATAAAATTCAATCCCGGTGAAAGGTTCAGCTATTCGGGCGAGGGCTTCGTCTATTTGCAGAAAGTGGTCGAGCACATGACAGGCCAACCGCTGGACGCGCTTATGCAAAGCACAGTCTTCGTGCCGCTGGGCATGGCAAGCAGCAGCTACGTCTGGCAGGGTAGTTTCGAGAATCGCGCGGCCACCGGGCACGACCCGGTGGGAAACGCCGGTCAGCTTCGCAAGCCTACAGAGGCGAACGCAGCCGCGAGCCTTCACACGACCGCGCTCGATTACGCAAAGTTCGTAATCGCAATGATGAACGGCACAGGACTCAAGCCGCAGACTTACAAACAGATGCTTACTCCTCAAATCAAAGTTGACGAGAGATGCCACGACTGCCTTGACCGAGAGCCGACCGGACACCTTTCGCAGACAATCTCGTGGGGACTGGGCATAGGATTACAGAATACCGGCGACGGAGAGTCCTTCTGGCACTGGGGCGATAACGACAACGAGTTTCAGTGCTACGTCGTAGCGTTCCCGAAGCAGAAGACGGGGTTGGTCGTTTTCACCAACAGCGGGAGCGGCCACGCAATCATCCCCGAAATCATAGCCCAATCAATAGGCGGCCAGCACCCGGCAATCGCATGGATAGACTATGAGCAGTACAACTCGCCCACGCGCAAATTGTTTCGCGGGATTCTGGCGAATGGCGTGACGGCGATTAACGAGTACAGAGAATTTCGCAAGAACCATACGGGCGCGGAAATTCTGACCGAGAACCAGATGAACAGGCTGGGCTACGGCCTGTTGAGCGCGAGGAAAGTCAGGGAGGCGATTGAGATTTTCAAGCTGAACGTGGAGGATCACCCGGATTCCTCTAACGTATATGACAGCCTCGGTGAAGCCTACATGCGCGCAGGCGAGCGCGAACTCGCCATTCAGAGTTACAAAAAATCCATAGAGCTGAATCCCAATAATACTAATGGCATAGAGATGCTGCGCAAACTTCAGCAGCAATGAAACGGCTGGAAAATTACCGCTTCGTATTAACTGCGCTCGATCTCGCGCTGAAAGCATCTTTTAATCGTTAACGGCTCGCAGGTCAAAAACGTCTTCTCACCGTCAGAGACTGTTCATATTTATCAGGAGGCGATTATTTTGAAAAAAGCTGCGATTCTCTTCGGACTGCTTTTTCTCATTAACGTTGCTGAACTCACAGCGCAACAAAGAAGCGACGCCGCTCTTCAAACTCGCATTGAAACGACCGTCCGGCGCGCGATGGAGCAGCGTCACATAACCGGATTGGCCGTAGGCGTAATCAAAAACGGGCGGGTGATTTACTCGAAAGGGTTCGGCGTTTACAAACTTGGCGGCCAGAAGCCCATAACAACTCGGTCAATCTTTCACATGGCATCGGTGACGAAACTTTTCACTGCGACCGCCGTGATGCAGTTGGCAGCGCGTGGCAAGCTAAACCTTAACGCTCACATAACGGATTACCTGCCTTACTTTCATCTTCGTGACGAGCGATACAAGAGCATCACTGTTCGCCAGATGCTGCGCCATACTTCCGGGATGCCGGACGTTGACGATTACGGCTGGGATAGACCGGAGTATGACGCGGGCGCATTGGAGAGGTACGTGCGAAGCCTGATGAATCTTCCTATGAACGCAGCCCCCGGCCAAAGATTCGAGTACAGCAACATAGCCTTCGACGTGCTGGGCGATCTAGTTGCCAAAGTCTCCGGCGAGAGTTACGAGGATTACGTGCGGCGATATATACTCGCGCCTCTAAGGATGATGCACAGCACTCTGCTCTTGCGCGAGGTGGACGCCGGGCAATTGACCACGCCGCACGTCTCTGACCAGCAGGGAAACATAACCGTGAGCGAGGTCTTTCCCTACAGCCGCATTCACGCGCCAAGCTCCACGCTCTACTCGAACGTGGAAGAGATGAATCGCTTTGCGCTCGCCAACTTGAATCTGGGGCAGCTTGGCGGGAGACGAATCCTCAAGGCTTCAAGTTACGAGCAGATGTGGAGGCTGCCCGCCGGAGTCGAAAATAGTGAAGAGTTTCCGTTCGGGAAAGTTGGACTGGGATGGTTCGTCTACAAATACAGAGGGCACAGATTCGTCGGACACGCGGGCGCAGACATAGGCTTCAACACCTTTCTGCTGTTAGCCCCGGACGAGCGCTCAGGAGTTGTCGTCATGGGCAATCTTTATCCGGGTCAGGAGAACTACCTTCCGACGGGAACATTCTACACCGCAAACATTGCCAGAGACGTGATGGATTTGATATTGCATTAGCGTCGAATTACCTATATTACAAACGACGCGAGATGAGAAATGTCTGTCCTCAAAATCACTGAGTACCCTGAGAGAGTTCTGCTGGAGCCTTCCGTATCCGTCGAGAATTTCGACGGTGAATTGGAAAAGCTAGTAGAAGATATGTTCGACACTATGTACAAAGCGGAAGGGGTTGGCTTGGCCGCGCCGCAAGTTGGTTTGGGCTTGCGACTTTTCGTAATGGACTGTGAAGGCATAAAGCTGGTGGCCGCGAACCCTGAGATCATAGATGAAGAGGGCGAGCAGACGAGCGATGAGGGCTGTCTCTCGATTGGAAAAATTTACGCGCCCGTGACGCGCGCAGCGCGCGTTACCTTGCGCGCACAGGATATTAGAGGGCATTGGTTCGAGAGAGAAGCGACCGCGCTGGCTGCGCGCTGCTTCCTGCACGAGACCGATCATCTGAACGGCACGCTCTTCATAGAACATCTCACGCCGCTCAAACGCGATATGGTGAAGAAGCGCTTTGCAAAGATAAAGAAGCTCAGGTGAGAGGCCAAACGGCAAAGGTTTGGCCGGAACTGCCTGCTTTCGCCCTGTGCCAGTGGTGGGTCAATTTCAAGTTAGAGCGCAGATAAATATTGGCTCAATATTTCAAACCGAAACCACTACCCATTCGCCTTTCTCCTTGCTTTTATTCTCCGGGACAGGCAAGATTTCAGGCTATGTTTTTTCTGAGCTTTGCCGCGCGTCTCCCTGCGTGCGCCCCCCGCTTACGCAAGAATCTCTTCGTGCTATTTACGCTGGCTCTGCTGGTCTGCGCCGCGCAGCTTGAGGCATCGGCGCAGAGTCTGGAGCGCGAGCTTAGCGCGCCTGAGCATGTCACTGTCTCGATTCGCAGTCGCAACGGGCGCGTGACCGTCATCTCTTCCGAAGAGCAGCAGAGGAAAGTAACGATTAAGGCAACGTCGCCCGGCGCGGCTGTGGCTGAAGGGGACGTGCGCTCGACGGTTGCGGGCGAACAGGTCGAGATTGACGTGCGCGCTCGCTCGGAAAGAGATCGGATTGATTTGACCGTGCGAGTTCCGGCGAAAGCCAAAGTGAAAGTTGTAAGCGAGGCCGGGGCTGTTGATGTAGTGGGCGATGTGGTGTCCGCCGAAGTCTCTACGACGACGGGAACGATTCACACGGACGTTCCGCTGGACGTGGCAGAAGTTAATCTACTCTGGCAGAAAAGCCGCCCGCGATTTCTTAGCGACGTGACGCTGCCAAAGGTGAGCGAGCGCTCAGGCGGCAGCTTCCTTATCAAAGGAAAGCTGGGCGGCGACTCGCACACGAAGCGTACGGAGCGCGTGCGTCTGGATTTAACGACAGAGCGCGGCGTGATGCTG
>DATHJK010000577.1:0-6345 GCA_035316225.1 Pyrinomonadaceae bacterium | reverse complement strand
GCGTGTCCATCGAAACGTTCGAGAAGATGAACAGGTCGCACTGAGGATCGAAACGAGCAAGCACGTGCTCCAGCAGCGATTTGAAGTCGCGCAAATCCTGTGCTTCATCCGTGAGTATGAGAAACTTCGTGAGCGACAATTGCCCTTCGCCAAGAATACGGAAACCGGAAACCAGCGCCTCGCGCTTGTACCGCTCACGCACGACAGCAGCGCAGAGCGAATGAAACCCGGTCTCGCCGTAAGTCCACAGGTCGCGCACGCTCGGCATCACGACGGGAAAGAGCGGCGATAGAAGTTTTTGGAGATAATCGCCTATGAAAAAATCTTCCTGCCGCGGCTTACCAACGACGGTCGCAGGATAGATAGCATCGCGGCGATGGTAAACCGCGTCGAGGTGAAAGACCGGATAATCGTGCTTGAGCGAATAGTAACCGTAGTGATCGCCGAACGGCCCTTCAGGCCGCCGCTCGCGCGGATGGACTCTACCTGTTAGCGCGAACTCCGCGCCCGCAACCAGCCTGTGCCCGTAGCCTGAAGGATTTTTCGTCATCCTTACTTTCTCGCCCGCGAGCACGGAAGCCAGCACAAGTTCCGGAACGTCTTCCGGCAGAGGCGCAATCGCAGCGAGTATCAGAGCAGGAGCGCCGCCGAGGAATACCGTGACGGGCAGAGATTGGCCCAGCTTCTCCGCCTCGTGGTAATGAAAACCGCCGCCCTTGTGAATCTGCCAGTGCATGCCCGTAGCCCGCGCGTCGAAAACCTGCATGCGATACATACCAAGATTGTGCTTGTGCGACTGCGGATGCTCTGTGTAAACGAGCGGAAGGGTGATGAACGGCCCTCCATCCTCCTGCCACGTTGTGAGCACTGGCAGTTCATCAAGGCGCGCTGGCTTATCTGTGACTTGAAGCACAGGAGCGCGCCGGGTATTGCGCGTCCCCATCTTCAATGCTTCGAGCGCAAGTGAGCGATGCTGCCATAATTCACCAACGCGCGGGGGCAACAGATTCTCGGCTACTCGCACTACTTCTTTCACCAGCGACTCGGGCTTAGACCCGAACGCCATCTCTATTCGCCGCTCCGTCCCGAAGAGATTAGTGACAACAGGGTAACGACTTCCCTTCACCCTATTGAACAGTAGCGCAGGCCCTCCGCGCTCTATGACTCGCCTGTGAACCTCGGCCACTTCAAGATAAGGATCTACTTCCGTCAAGACTTCAACGAGATCGTTCTCCCGTCTCAGTTTTTCTATGAATGAGCGAAGGTCTGAATGCATATTCTTTGAGAGTATAACCTTTTAGCCCGGACATGAGGCACATGAAAAAGAAGCTGGCCCGGCGCTATCAACGCTTCGGCCAGCTTCATAAATCGGGATGCCGTCGAAATCTTATGATTCTAGTTCGGCGGGGTTGTGATTCCTGTCGTTCTTGCGCGAGTCGGCAGTTCCTGACGCGGCTCTGCAAGACGACGTGTTATTTCCTCGGAAGCCGATTGCGCGGCTCTTGCAATCTTCTCGTCGGGCGAACCTGTAAGCGGCCTGATGCGCTCCAGAGTTTGAGCGTCGCCGATTTTACCGAAAACTTCCAGCAGTCGCTCCTGCGTCTTGAAATTCACCTGAGGCAGAAAAATGTAGAGCGGGTCGGGCGTGTCCAATTGCGCAAGATACGCGGCAGCCTGCTCGTGGCGCGACGAATCAAGCTCGCGCACGATGCGAAAGAGCGTTTCGTTCCTGCCCATACGGTAAAGCGCCCAGTCCAGAGCGAGCCGGACTCGTCCATCACGCTCCTGCAAACGATACCCCGCGACCAGTTTCATCTGATCCACAGCCGCGAGCCGCGCCAGTTCTTCAGCCGCGTGCTGTCGTTCGAGCGGGTCGAGGCTGGAAAGTTTTCTGGCTATAGCGGAGGAATCAACCCTGCTCTCTTCAGAAGAAGTCTCTTCCTGATTGGTTTGCGCACGCGCGCTGCTGCCGAAACAGGCGGCGCAAATCAAAAGAACTAAAAGAAGCGACGTAGCTTTGATGTAATTCATAGAACTTAAAACCGAGATGTGAGCGACCGAAGCCGTTCGTATAAATTCATGGGGAGATTAATCAACGTCCAAGGGGTTTACCCAGGGCTTATCCTTCTCTTTTTCAGCGCGCTTCATGGCTTCGCGGAACTTCTCTTCCAGAATCCTTTCACGATCCTTCATAGAGCCTAGCTCCTGCTGAAAGATTTGATCGCGCGTCTGCTTCTGCTTATCAAGCCCCTTGCGCATCTCTTCAAATGAAGCGAGCGGTTTCTGCTTCTCTTCATGAGAGAGCATCGCGCCGGTCTGCGCGTCAACCGTGATTGTGGCTTCGCAGCAAGGGCAGATGATGGTGTAGCGTGCGTTGTCTGTCATGGCCGTGATTCCTCAGCAGTTAAAATGTTCGCCACGAAATCATCCGGCGGCGAACTTACCGGTAAGCATATTATCAGAAGTTTGATTATTATCAGTAGAGCATTCAGGCAGGAAGCTGATCTCTTGAAGCTAAGAATTGCTTGTAGCGAGCGGGTCAATTTGAAGTCGTCAGGCTGAGCAATACAGTTTGACGACATCAAATTGGGCCATTATCCCATTGCCTGTGAAGAGCAAAAGCTGTTTATTATTAGAATGAAAGATGAGTATCTACGCGCGACAAGCCATTGCAGGTTCGCCGGTTTTGTCCGAAGCATTTGATACCAACGCAGAAATTCAAAAGGAGACCTATCATGGAAAACTCGGAAAATCCCAGCCGGGCGCAACTCCTGCTGTTGATTCAGCGCCTGGAGCATCGTATACAGCAGCTTGAAGATTCTCATGCTAAAGCTGATACCAGGCTTACTAACATTGAGGATACATCTCAAAAGAGCGATGAGGAAATCGTCTGGGCAGTTGGAGGCTCCTCTATTGCAGTGAAACGAGATGGCATTATCTTCAAGGCTCACCGCATAGACCTATCTGCTTCGGGCGGCATAGCGGTTAAGGCTGGCGGCGAGCTTGTCCTGAAAGGAGCGATGATTCGCGAGAACTGAGCAAGAAAGCCGATACGGTGTTCCAACGCCTGCTGCCTCAACCGCTACGTGTCCATTGTGGTTGTTGGTGAGCGTTACGGAGTAACGGCTCTCTTGACTGCATGGCCGACCTTCTTGGCTCCATTCGCGGTCTTGTGCCCGACGGTCTGAGCTACGTTCGCAGTTCTTTGCCCGACTGCCTGCGCGCCCTCTGCGGTTGCATGCCCGACATCCTGCGCCCTGTTCGCTGTGGCCTGCGCTGCATTGGTTGTCTTGTTCTTCACGAAGCCAACTGCATCTGCGATGTGATCCGCGCTTGCGTCCACAAGGCGCTCAACATCGTTCTTGTTGACATCGCGCGCCTCGCCGCCGCCGGCAGGATAAACTTTCATTGTTCGCTGGTTGCCTTTTGATGTGATAACGACCTTGGAAACGCGCTCATTATTTCTATATGTTCGTGTTTCTGTGCGCGTCCCGTTCTCCTCCGTCGTGGCCGTCTCGTACTCGGTCGTAGTAGAAGAGACTGGCGTAGTTACGCTCGACGTTGTGTTGGTCGTCGTCGTGGTTGTAGTGGTGTTAGCATTGCTGTTTGCATTAGCGTTACTGTTATTCGTGTTCGATTGGCTTGAGCAGCCCGTCATGATGCCTGCGAGCAACATGGCACACAAGAGAGCTACGATTCTTTTCTCCACTTTCTTTCCCTCCAGCAAAATTATTCCCGGATATTCACCAGACTTTCGGCAACCAACGTGCCAGTGAAATCATTTGCTAAATCTCAAGCGGAAGGGGATTTAAGGAGGTAACTGGAATTATTTGGAGCGTACTAACTCTGTGCGCGGCGTTTCCTTTCTATACGAAAACATCTACAGTGATGAAAGTGCGGAACAGGTGGAGGACAGCACAGGATGTTGCGCGGCGGTGCGTGGGTCGTTGATGCCAGCGGTTGCCGCTCAGCCAGCCGCTTCGGTTACGCGCCCGGCGAACGCTACCTCTTCAACGGTTTTCGTGTTGTTCCATCTACGCGCACACAGAGTGAGCCTCAATCTTTAGTCTTCACACTTCTGGAATCGCAGATGCGACTCTATAATGGTAGCGGTGATTATCCTCTATTGTCATGTTAGACCGCATCGTGCGGTAATATACGCCTATAAGACTGATTAGACCGCCGTCGCCATAAATGAAACATACGGCTGCTAGCGGTCTAATTGTAGTTCGGCGTCCACTTGAATCATGGCATACAAATCTATTTTGAAGTATATTTCAGACTATGAAAGCTATAGGTTCATTCCGCCTAGACAAATCAGCCTTGACCGTTACATCCTTATCTGACGAGTCGGAAGAAAAGGAATATTGGAGACACACGTTTCCAGAAGAACGTTGGCAGGCTATCGAACAGATGCGGCAGATCATTTATGGATATGATCCTTTTACCTCCCGACTTCAGAGAGTTTTTACAGTTACTCCACTCTCACAAAGTTATATTTGCTGGCTGGAACATTTACCCTGATGGCAGGACGCCTAACAACTCATTGAACCGGAGCGCCAGTTAGCTTGCATTTCATCGAGAACTTGAATCTGTAGGCGTTGAATGCGCGCACGGTTAATTCGGGCGTTGTGCTGTTGGTGGAATATTCATAGACTGATATTATTTGGCTCAGTATAGGAGGCTAATTATGTTTGACCGCATCTCGGTAGATCCAAAAATTTGTCACGGGCAGGCGTGTATCAAGGGCACGCGAATACCTGTTTATCAAATTGTCGGTATGTTGGCGAACGGAGATTCTTTTGAAAGTCTGCTTAAGGCATATCCTACGATTGTGCGCGAAGATATTAGAGCTTGCTTAGAATATGCCGCTTGGTTAGCTGAAGAACAAATTACCCCAATCGAAGAAGTGACGAGCGATGTATGAAAATGTGTGTAGATGAAAACATCCCACTTATAACAGTTTCAGAGTTGAATAACCTTGGACATGATGTTTTAGACATTCGAGGCACAGCTAATCAAGGTATCCCAGATGATCTTTTGTGGGTGTTGGTACAAAATGAAAAAAGAATGTTGATTACTACCGACAAAGGGTTTGTTCAGCATCGTGGTGAATCGCACTATGGGATTTTAGTTGTGCGCTTGCGCCAGCCGAACGAACAGAAGATTCACGAAAGGGTGATGCACGCGATCAATCAGTTCTCAGATGATGAGTGGGTCGGCTTAATAGTCGTGATGCGTGACATGGTTCAAAGCATCTGGAGAGCAACATAGAGCCTAACCGCAACAGCATAACAACTCATTGGCTTTGACTCAAAAGTCCGAAAGAATACAAGTAAACGGCGGACGATTGCAGAAATATATTATTGGCCCACCTGACTTTTGAGTCAAAGCTGCGCGGCAGAGACCCGCCCGGCTTAAGCAGGCGGTACTGACCTCTATTTGTACTGCAACTTGATATATGAGTTACGCTCTCAAAATTCGTCGGGTCGGACGCGAGACTTAAAGGAGATAGCGATAATGGCAAAGTCATTTTTATATCGTCTCTTTGGTGCCGGGAAGATTCCAGAGCATCTGGCTGCCCAACTGAAGGGAGAAGGCATTCTACTGTTGGATGAAGGTGTTAAAGGTTCTGTGACCTATATTGATTTTCGAGCGCCCGGAAGATACTCCAACTGGAGGCGTCAATGGTACACAGCTTCCATTGCTCTGACGGAGGTTCGGTTAATGGGGCTGCGGTATTCTCAAACGATTATAGATGTCCCTCTTACAGACGAGCGCATCCGCAGCATGCAATTCTCGCTGGAGGAGAGCGACACTTTGCTGGTCGCTTTTGATCCGGCGCTGTTTCATAAGGATTGGTCTGGCAAGATTGAGTATCGGTTCCGCACTGAGCAGGCGCAACTCTTCCTGGACAAGCTGCTGGAACGAGCCGTCTGAAATCAGCCTTGTTATGTACCGTCCAGCTTAACAACTCATTCAAGCGCGACGCCTCAACAGAATGCTTTTCAAGCTGAAGACTTCTGCTCACGCATCCAGATGAGCCTCAAGAAATCCTGCGTCATATCAGGATCGAGCGCAGACCCGGCCATCTCTCCCATATTTATAGCCGCCTCATGCCCGGTGAACGAAATCTTATACGCTCGGCTGGCTCGGAGCGAAGTATAGACATAAACAATAGAGACGAGGCGGGCGGTTGAGCACGCTATTGCGCAGGGAGTCGCCTCAGCGTCCCTCCTCAACCGCCGGTAGAATGGATTGAATCCAGTGTCCGACAATCTTTGCGCGACCTGCCTCAAATTTTCCCTGAAAACTATTCCTACCGTCCGGCAGCTCGAACGTTAT
>DATHJK010000576.1:0-3026 GCA_035316225.1 Pyrinomonadaceae bacterium | reverse complement strand
GACCGCGAATCTTTCGAGATGTCCAGAAACCTGGGGCGCATGGAAGGAATCTTTTGCGGCGGCTCGACGGGGACGAACCTCGCCGCAGCCATGCACATCGCGCGCGACCTGGACGAAACGGCAATCATCGTCTTCATCGTCTGCGACACGGGCGAGCATTATCTGTCGAAACACCACTCGGACGAATGGATGAAAGAGAAGCGCCTGCTTGAGCCGCAGAAGATAACCGCCGGGCTAATCAACGAGACCAAAGCCGAAGAAGCCCCGCACGCTCTCATCAGCGCTTCACCGAACGAACGCCTTGCAGATGTGCTTGCAAAGATGAGCGAGCACGGCATCACGCAGATTCCAGTTCTGGAAGACGGCAACTCGGTTGGCGCTCTCAGAGAAAACCGCGTGCTTGCACGTATCCTCGGCAACCGTGATCTACTGGAATCGCCCATTAGCGAAGTGATGGAAAAAAGTTTCCCCGTTCTGGATGTTGATGCAAGCGCCGCAGAAGTCACACACGAGCTTCAATCCAGCCCCGCCGTCCTCATAGAAGAGTACGGACGCATCACAGGCATCATCACGCGCCACGACGTACTTGATGTCTCATCCGGCTCGCGCGTATGACGCTTATGGGCACAAGAGACTAGGCTCTCTCATAAAACGTCACCTTCAAATCCTCTTCCAGGTTTAAAGTCGTCCACGCTTTGAATCCTTGCAGGTAATCTTCGGGCATGAATGTGTCCGCGCCCTCGACTGTGAGTGGAACTTCCGTGACTATCCAACGTTCTATGTGGGGTAGGAATGAGCGATAGACTTGCGCGCCGCCTATGATGAATAGGTCGCAGGCCAGATATTTATTGAGAGCAAGGACGGAATCAACATCGCGTAGCACGATTGTCGAAGGCTGTGTCTCTATTTGCGACGAGCGGCTGAGGATAATGTTGAGACGGTCTTTCAACGGCTTCTTCAGCGTAGCCCATGTCCGCCCGCCCATAACGCAGGCGCTACCAATCGTTTGCTTCTTGAAAAATTTCATGTCGGCAGAGTAGTGCCAGGGGAGTTGGCCGCCTTTGCCAATCGCCCCCTGCCTGTCAACAGCTACGATGCCGACGATAGCCATGCTTTCTCGTAAAAAACTCTCCTGAAAATTTTTCAGACAGCGACCGGCGCTTCAATCTTACCATGCGATTTGTAGCCGACCAGATTCAAATGCTTGTAATTCATATTCAGTAAACCTTCCAGACCGCGCAAGCGTTTCTCCTCATCAACAATCTCAAGGCGTGGCAATGGCAAGGGTGTGCGCGCGAGCAACTCTTCGACCTGCTCCATGTGATTCTGATAGATATGGTAATCGCCGAGCGTGTAGATAAACGCGCCCGCCTCCAACTGGCAAACGTGCGCGAGCATGTGCGTGAGAAGCGCGTAAGAGCTTATGTTGAATGGCACACCTAAGAAAGCATCGGCGGAGCGTTGATAAAGCTGGCAGTGCAGAACTTTTTCATTCTCAATTTTGAATTGAAACAGAGTATGGCATGGCGGAAGATCAACTTTATCCGAGACGCGCGGGTCCCAACCCGATACTATCAACCGGCGCGAGTTCGGATTAGTCTCTATCTCACGAACAAGGCGCGCAATCTGGTCAACGCCGTCTCTCTTCGGATAATTTCCGCCGAACGAGCGCCAGAGGTAGCCGTAGATTGGCCCAAGGTCTCCGGCCTCACGCCCGAAGCGGCCAGTGTGTTCTTCATCAGCCCACTCTTTCCAGATGTCCACGCCGCGCGCACGCAACTCGTTTTCATTCGTGCTGCCGGATAAGAACCAGAATAACTCTTCAGCAATCCATCTGAACGGCACGCGCTTGGTCGTCACAATGGGGAAGCCACGGCTTAGGTTGAATCTGGTTTGATAGCCGAAGTGAGAGATAGTGCCGACGCCCGTGCGGTCTTCGTGGCGATGGCCGTGAGCCAGAATTGATTTGAGAAGGTCGTGGTACTGTCTCATGTGAATCAGTGAAGAAGAAAATCCAGCGAGTCCTGGTTAGTATAATCGACAGCCAAGCCGTCACGCTGGAAAACGCGAGCGGGCTTCTGACCGACAAGAGAAATCTTTGTCCCTTTGACTCTCAGCACTGTGCCTTCCGGCAGTCCGACCACACGCATTTCAGGATTGGCGATGATGAATTCCGTTATGCGCTCGCGCACGGTCGCAGCATACTCGTCAAAAGTCCAACGGACGCCAGCGAACAGCACGCGCTTGATACTAGCGCCCAGAAAATCTTTGATATGCGGCAATGCGAATTGAAGATAAGGCTCGCCCTGCGTGGTAGAGTTGCTTAGAAGTAGTAGCCTGCGATTTGGCATCAGTGTTTTGAAGATGAGCTAACAAAAGTTCGAGGGTATTATAAGCTGTGCTTGCGTTCATAAGGCAAGTTTCACCGCCACAGGACGCGAAGCTTTTCGCGCACGAAAGCAGAGAAAATATAGTTCGGGATTTCAGATTTGAAATTTCAAATCTGAAATCTCTATGCCGCTCTGCGATTAAACTGAAAACTTCGGCCAGCTATATCTTCGCAGGAAAAGTGAAAATGAGATGCTACAACCTTTGTCTGCTGGGCTTCGGCAATGTCGGACGCGCGCTGGCAGAACTACTCGTTAAGAAGGATGAAGAGATGCGTGAGCGATTCGGCATCGAATGGCGAATCACAGGCGTGGCTACGAGACGAAGGGGGTGGCTCGCGCGTCCTGAAGGGTTTGACGTGTCGAAAATTTTAGCGGGCGAGCCGCTGGAACATTTTGAGCTTGAGCCGAAGGATGTGCGCGAGTGGTTGAAGATGGCGCGCGCCGATGTGCTCTTCGAGACCACTTCGCTGAATCATGAGACGGGGCAGCCCGCGATTGATTACATACGCGCCGCTTTGGAATTGGGCGCGCACGCGATTACCGCCAACAAAGGCGTCGTGGTTCATGGCTACAGGAAGTTAAACGAGTTGGCTGGAACTGCCGGTAAAAGATTTTTCTTCGAGGCGACCTGTCTGG
>DATHJK010000575.1:0-4985 GCA_035316225.1 Pyrinomonadaceae bacterium | reverse complement strand
GCGGTCGGTCGTTGAGTAGGTCAGCCGGGCCCCCTGTTGGATTATTGAAAGTCTCTGACTTGTTGTACTGCGTCACGCTAAAGACGGTAACTGTGGACTTGACCAGAAAACCTACGTCAATTCCCCCTACATCGTTCCCCTCCGAGAGATAAGCGGTATAACCCGGATTCGGGCGGCTTGCTGCGACTTCATCATTGTTGATTTTGGTTGCCACTGCCTGCAATGTCGTCAGGTTCTCCATCTCTTCGACGCCGATTACATCCGGTAAATTCAGCATGTTACGAATGGCAAGCGAAGCTTTGTTCAAGCGATTGTTGAAAGCCGTCGTCGTCAGAACCACATCGCTGACTGACGGGTCGTCCGTCGTATCGAAGAACCTCTGCATATTAAAACTGGCGATGGTCAATTCCCTGCTATTTGGCACAGGCGCAGGAACGGCGGTCATTCCACCGGTGACTGTCGGCGTTGGCGACGGGTCCGTGTCAATCGTGTATGTACGGAAGCCATAATCGAGCGGGCCTGTGATGTTTGTTACCACTGCATTCGTTGCGACTTGAAGGTCGGTAGAGCCTACAAGGCCCAGACTATTGATGCGCAGGCGTTCCGGGTTGGCATCAAATATCGGAACACTGGCAGGAGCCGCACCAGAAGGATAAGGAGTAGGTATAGGATAAGGAGATTCAATTCCGGGTTCGCGAAAAGGTCGCGCCACACCCGTAATCACCCCGTAGAAATCTCCGAAGCTTGACGAAGTAGCGTTGGCCTCATCAATGTTTCCGCCCGTCGGCCCGACAACCGTGAGCGAATTAACATGCACACGCATGCCTTCGTACTTCTCAAGATTATTAACATCGTTGACGAGGGTGTCGGCGGCAGTCAGCGTGATGGCTGCCGGTAGCGGATTGCCCGTCGAATTGACGGAGACAGACGGCGAGTTTGCGATTTCCGTCTGCGACGGGCTGCCCGGATCAGTAGCCGGAATGAACTCCTGCACCGTTCCTGAGACAGTCACGGCGTTGCCGACACTCACCGTCGGCGCGGATGAAGTGAAGACGAAGATGCCTTCGGAAGTGTTCGGGTCTGCGTCGGCGTTGGCGTCCGGCGTTTGTAGGAAAAAGCCGTTGCTTCTCAGACCGGTGACGATGCCCGATGTGGTCGCGATTGAATTAGCCAGAGGCGAAGTCGTGCCTGAGCCTTGAATATCGTGGATGGCGACCGGGGGCGCTTGCACTGTCAGAGAAATAGTCGTGCTGCCTGCGCGTGCCTGCGCGTCCGCGATGGAGATGGGCAGAGACTTCGCGCCGCCCGTCGTGGCCCCAGCAACCGTCGCTAGAAACGAGAAGATATTATCGCCAGCAGTCACGTCGCCGTTTGTGCCGTTATCAAAGAAAGTCTGTGTGGCCGAACCGCCAATGCTGGTCAGATCACCTGTCACAGTAATCCCGGTGCTGGCCGGGTTTGTGCCGGGCGTGACCGTCACGGTTAAGAGAGTCGTGTTGCCAGCCGCGACCGTATTGGGATTCGCAGCGCCGACCCCGGAAGGATTGGTCGGACCGCCGCCGCCCGTAGTTACGCTGATGTCGTCAATGCCTATCCATTCGTCGCTGCCGATGGCGTCCGTTGTGATGACGCGCAATTGTACGAGCGATTGATTTTCACAGGCGGCGGGCAGCGTCACGCTCACAGGCGTGACGAGCGTCGCAAGACTGGGGCCGGAGGAGGCATCTGCGACGAAACCGGCGGGGATGTTTGTGTAGTTGCCTACGCCGCCGACGCGATACTGAAGCGCGACGGGTTGCACAGAGTTGTCAGCCGAGCCGTCAATATCGCGCAGGTTATAACTGACATTGATGTTTGTCTGGCCTGTCGTGTTTAGAGCAATGACAATGTGCGGCGCGCGCGCAGTGCCAGACCCTTGCAGAGCTACGACGGGGTTTGCGATGCCGTCAAACTCTGTCACGCCGCCAGTGGTGAATGTGTTCGGATCACTATGGTTTGCATTAACATCAACAGGTGTGCCTGAGCCGTCTGCTACTACGGTTTGCGGGTCAACGCCTGTAGCGCCAGTCAATGCGTCGCCGCGATAACCTATAATTCCCGGAACGCCTGCCCAGTTATCGTCTGCCGTTATTAAACCCGTATTAGTCCAGTTCTGAGAGAACGGGAGGGTCTGCGCAGAGGTGTCAGCCATAACCGTTCTTATAAACAGTCCCTTTAAGAAGCTGCCTGAAAGAATTGCAAGTATCAGGGCCGGGATAAGGCCATATGTAATTGCCACTCTAATGCGTCGTTGAATGATGCGGTTACTTGATAGCATGAAGATTCAAACCTCTACTGGTTGTTAGTTTAATACTTCTGCCCATAGCATACGGGCGAAGTAGCGTGGAGCAAAGTTTTGGAAAAAGACTATAGCCGACCTAGCGGGCGCGTCGTAATTCCGGGTCAAAGTTTCTGTTGCCGCTCTAACGGCCTGTAGTCTTAATTGTCAGAGAGAGAGTAAGCACGGCATAGAAAATAGCTCAACCGCTGTTGACCCGTTCTGTATGGAAAGCCGAGCAGAAGCCTATCTCAATCGAAGAAAGCAGGCGCTCAAAAGAAGAGACATAATACACTCTATAGCTTCGTCTACACAATCCTACAACTTATTCGGTAGTGGTTCAGTTTGAAATTTTCACACTGTATTTATCGAAGCGTATAACTTAAAATTGACCCACTACTTATTCTTTCTAAGTTTGAAAGCCTATGATTTGCTCAAGACCAACTCGGCATTGATATGAATTGATATGAAAGAAAAGTTGATTCGCCATCGAATCACCGGCGTTATCGGACGCGATGAGGGGCTGGAGTTTCTTTCAAAGAAACTCCAGCCCCTTCTTTGTAGGAATCTCCGGGCCGATTCCTGCTTATGATTCAGGCTCCAAGAATTAAAGAGTCATGTGCGCTGATCTCAATTAGCTCATGCCTATTGACTGCATTCGCTGTTCGAGCGTGTCACTACGGACGAGAACCGCCTCTGGTACTCGCTTGAGCTAAGGAACGCGCAGACCATTGAGCGGAAGTTCCCAGGCACACGGTTGTTAAGAACCTCTAACCAGAAATTGTAGCCTGTGCTATCTGGGTTGCGATGCAGGTAGCCGAAATATTCCATCAGCACGAATGCGCGGTTGTATTCAGCATTGCTGAAAGGGCTATTCTCCGCGACCATGCGCAGAACGCGCGCACGGCTTCCGTTCGAGTTGAAGTCGTCAATGAGCGCGCTTCTCTGCGAGCTTAGATCAACACCTGAATTCAACTCGACCGATTGAAGAAGCGAGTCAACGAATTCGCTACCGCTCAATCCTTGCGGGTACTTTTGTATGAACTCAGGCTGCTGGACGAACGATTCAGCGAAAGCTTCCCTGCTCGCTTCAAGTCCTGCGCCAGTGGCTATAGCGTGGCTGTCCTGTGTGAACCGCGAGTAATCGGGCATGCCGTCCAGCGCGGCTCTTGTCATGCGGTAAACGAAAAAGCCTCTTTCCTGAAACTCATCCGACATGAAGAATGCAGCCGACACATTGTCGTGCGCTTCCCTGACACAAGTTGAATCGCCGCCGCAAGCGCTGATCTTCCCGCTCCAGAATGCAAGCCCTCCCTGATCCGGCTCGCGCCCAAGGAAATCAAGATACTGTTGGCGCACGAAGAATTCTGCGGTGTCCAGCGGATTACCAGTCTCAATTGCGTTTGGCGTAGCTGTAAAGACTGCATCAGTCTTATTAGCCAGAAGCGAGAACGAGCGCTCTAAAGGTGTGAAGCTGTAATTCGCTATCGAAGGAGAAACCGAATAGAAATTACCCGTATCCAAATCTTCGAACGAATAGCGACCGTTGCTATCAGTAATCGCTCTTGCAGTCCTTGAGCCGCTGAGTGTCACGATCACGCCGCCAAGAGGCGAGCCGTCGCGTGTTGTCACCTGGCCGCTAATGAGAGTATTGGGAGCAGTCGGCGTTACAGGCGATGAAGCGGCGTTTTCAGGAACCGGAGAGGCATTGATAGCAAAATCGGTTGAATTGTTATCGGTATCAACAAGTGAGGTGCGTGTTAGAGATTGAGTGTTGGCCAAAGACCCTGTGGCCGGGCTTGTTTCAGAGCAAGGGTTAGTATTTGTCCCCCAGCTCACGAAATCAATAACGGCGGGTGAGCCTAAAATTGGCAACACGGTACTGCAATTGCCAGCCGAAGTAGCAGGCAGCGTAGTCGTGCTATTGACCAGCGCAAGCTTGGCCTGAGCAGCAGCCATATTGAGGCTGCCATTTGTAATGTTAGCCGCAACGGGTAGAGCGACACCATTAGCGCCGCCCGACGCTAACTGGATAAGGTAATTACGGCCAGATGCTAGTACGCAAGTTCCCGGTGTGGTTGAGGAACAGATGTTGACTATAGTCCAGGTTGTGGCTGCGCTGGACTGATATTGTATTGACCAGCCAGAGATATCAACCGAACTCTGGCTGACATTCACTAGCTGTACGTAATCGTTTGTGTAGGTAGCACTCGCGTTGCCCCCACCAGGGTAGACTTCAAATATCTCCACTATTTTTGAAGGAGCGCCATTAAATGCCCTTACAGAAGTTGTTGGCTTGATGTTATAAGCGGCCAACGCAAGCAGCGCAATGAGAAGGACAATCGCGCCACTCAGCTTCGCACGTCGTCTTGGCATTAAGCCGGAATTTCGATTTTCATCCCGGATAAATCTATCTCTCGTCATGATACTCTCCTCCGTGTCCGGTGTTGGGTGATACACAAATCTGGGCGTAAGTATGGGGAACCTTCCCTAATACTCACAGGATTCAATACAGGGTTATCTATCTATTATCTAACTTTCATCGTCGGGTCGCCGAATAGAACCCAGGTGTGGCGAACGTCAATATCGTCCGTAGACATTTTCGCAGTTCGAACGGCGTCGCCCAGAGTCGGCGGATTGCTGCTGAAAAGCTGCTGGTACAAACTCT
>DATHJK010000574.1:0-3951 GCA_035316225.1 Pyrinomonadaceae bacterium | reverse complement strand
ACTGAGTATCTGGCTGCCCGCGTGGACGAGATGAAAGATTTCGAGCGCGCAGGCAGGGTTGAAACCGCAGTCTGCTGTTTCCGTTTTCTGCCTGAAAAGATTCGTGGGAGAGATGTTGAGACTGAGGACAGATTGCAGCGCGACCTTCAACAGCGCGTGGAGCGTAGCGGCGAGGCATGGATTTCCACCACAGCGCTGAAAGGGCGCAGGGCTTTGCGCGTCAACATCAACAGCTTCCTGACAGAGCGCAGGCATGTGGATGATCTGGTAGAATTACTCAGACGCGAGAGCCGCAAGATTAGCGAGTGAGGTGATCTCTTAAATCATGTTGCGATTTACAAGAATTTTCGTCCCTGTAATCCTCTTCCTCCTAGTCTTCTCAAACTTCAGCCGTTCGGGCGCGCAAGGGCAGGGGCCGCGCTCGCGCCCTGAGATAAAGACGCGCGCGGAGTTTGACCAGCTTGCGCGCGTTTACGATCCCAATACGCCTTACGCGCTGCCTCACGTTCTCTTCGTCATTGACCGTTTGGGCCACAACAAAATCTATTACGTCAACACGAACCGCTTCAAGTTTCACCGCGACTTCGTTAACGGCACGTATCTTTCGCTCGAACGCGGTCAGGAGTTTTTCGAGAACAACTATCTAAAACCAAACCGCCGCTTCATCATGGGCACTATCGCTTATCAAACTCCTGTAAGGCGATGGACTTTCGAGTTCTGGGAGGGCGACCTGATTCCGCCAGACCTTGTAAAGCTCACGGCTGAAGTTATCAAGAAAACTTTCTTCCAGCCTGTGGCCTACAAGCCAAATTCAACCAGACAGGATCAGGAGTCGGCTTCGATTGCGGGGTTGGAGCGTGTGCTACAGAGCGATATTGCGCGCGAGCAGGAGTACCAGCCGCTGAACATGGCGCGCAGCGTAGGACGCATTCACATCATCCCGCACCTTGATGAGCACGTCGAGATAGGTTTCAACGAAATCCTCGTGCTGGACGAAGTGCCTGTGAATCTGCCGCCCGTCGCGGGCATTATCACCACGAAACCATCCACGCCGCTTTCGCACATAAACCTTCTGGCTAAATCGTGGGGCGTGCCGAACGCTTACATCAAGAATGCGCAGGAGCTTTTTCGTCAGTACGACGGCTGGTGGGTCGTGTTGGAGACGAAGCACGACAGCTACACTGTGAAGAAAGCTGACAACAATGTTCTGGACGAGTACCAGCGACGATTGCGCGAGCGTCTGGACGTGATGAAGCCGCGCTCAGACCTTTCCGTACAGAAGATTGTGGGCTTGCGCGAGCAGCGTAAGAGTTCCGTCATAGCTTACGGCGCAAAGAGCGCGAACCTGGGCGAAGTGATGAACGCGCGTCTTCAGGGAATAGCCGTGCCCGACGGCTTCACCCTTCCGTTCTATTACTTCGACCAGTTCATGAAAGAGAACGGGCTGGAGCAGGCCATGTACGAGATGCTTCAGGATCAGAAGTTCGTGCATGACCCTGCGTACAGGCGCGACTATTTGAAGAAGTTTCGAGAGCGCATACAGCAGGGAAGGATGAATCCTGAATTAAGCGCCGAAGTCCTGCGTATGGCGCACGCGCGTTTCCCCGGCAAGGGGCTTTTCGTTCGCAGCTCTACAAACAGCGAAGACCTTCCGAATTTCAACGGCGCGGGTCTGTATACGACCGTGCCGAACGTTCGCACGGATGAGCAGATCATAGAGGCTATAAAATCTGTGTGGGCTTCGGTCTGGAATTTCGAGGCATACGAGGCGCGCGAGCGCGCCAACATCGACCACTCGAAAATCTTCATGGCCGTGTTGATTCAGGAAGGCATCAATTCGGAAAGCTCAGGCGTGATGATAACCGCAGACCCATATGATCGCGAGAACCGTGACGCAATCTACATCAGCGCCAAGCGAGGTCTCGGCATTCGCGTGGTCGAGGGGCAGAAGATAGCCGAGCAGGTAATCTTCCGAACACGCGCAAACGCCATACAGGTTCTGACTCGCTCCGAAGAAGACAGCCTGCTGACTTTCGACGAGAGCGGGGGCGTGCGTGAAGTGCCTATATCGGGCGAGCGCAGAGTTCTAACAGACGACGTGATACGCGGCCTTGTGCGCGCCGCCGGGTTGATAAAGAGAGTTTTCGGCGGGCGCGATCAGGACATCGAATGGGCATACATGCGCGGGCAAATCTATATTGTGCAATCCCGGCCATACATTGCAGGCGGGTGAAGAAGTAGATGCTGATTGTTTACAGGCATAGGCTCTTTGACATTGATGATAAGAATGAAACAAATATTTCTATATTCTGTGTGCTGCTTTCTTGCGTTAATCTTCTGCGCGTGCGGGAATCAGCCGACTGAAGTGAGCAGGAATGCGCCGTCGAACGTGAACGCGCCGGGCGTTTCTTCTCAGGCCAATTCGCCTGCTGCCGCTTCTCAATCATCCGGCGCGGGCGAGGCGATTGATACGGCGAAGTATGATGCGGCAGTTGACAGCGCGAAGAAGCAGGCTGAGAGGAGACCGAATGACGCGGCGGCACGCGCCGAGCTAGCGCATGCGTATCTGGAGCGGGCGAATGCGTTGCGTGATGCGCGGCAGTATCGTGTGGCGCTTGGCGATTACCGCCGCACGTTGCAGTACGACCCTGTGAACCGCGATGCTCAGCAGAACGCGGCGATGATTGTCATGATAATGAAGCAGATGGGACGCGAAGTGCCGGAGCCGGGACAGGAGCCTACGCCGCTTCCTTTTCAGAGGGGCGCAGCGAGCAGGCCGAGTGCGTCGAACATCTCATCAGTCCCGCTTTCAAAATCCCACTGAGGGAAAAATTTCAACCTCTTTGCGGTTTGTCTTAGCGTCTTTGCTCCTACAGCGTGAGATGGTTTTTCACGCAAAGACGCCAGGGCGCAGAGAAACGCAAAGAGTTGAGTCTTTGATTGATTGAGTATTTTCTGTTGGTGATGAAAATTTATGAGTCTGTTTGTTGATGGATTGTTGAATGGTCGTGTCGCGTTCGTGACGGGCGGAGGCACGGGGATAACGGGCGGTGTGGCGCGCGCTTTATCTGAGGTTGGCGCGCGTGTGGCTTTGGTGAGCCGGAAGATGGAGCACCTTGAGGCAGCCGCCGAACTGATTCGCGGCGCAGGCGGGGAAGCGATTGCGGTCGCAGCCGATGTGCGCAATTACGATGAAGTCGAAAGGGCTATAGCTGCGACGGTGGAGAAATTCGGGAAGGTTGATCTGGTTGTAAACGGCGCGGCGGGAAATTTTCTCTGCACTGCCGAGGAGATGTCTGCCAATGGTTTCGGCACTGTGGTTGACATTGACTTGAAAGGAACATTCAACACAGCCCGCGCAGCATTCTCGGAGTTGAAGAAACATCGCGGCCAGATTCTGAACATCTCTGCTACGCTTCACTATGTGGGCACGCCTATGCAGCTTCACGTCTCTGCGGCTAAAGCGGGCGTTGACGCTCTGACTCGTCAACTCGCGGTCGAATGGGGACGTTACGGCATTCGCGTCAACGCCGTTGCGCCCGGCCCGATTGAAGACACGGAAGGGATGAAGCGTCTGGTCCCGCAGCAGGTCAAAGAGAGATTGCTGCGCAGTATTCCTGCCGGTCGCTTCGGCAGAATTAAGGATATTGAGAATGCGGCGGTCTTCCTCTGCTCTGAAGCGGCGAGCTTCATCAATGGCGCTGTGCTTGTCGTTGACGGCGGGCAGTGGCTTGCAGGCAACAGTCGCGGCTGACCTCGAAGCCATTGAAGAAAGCATTTAAGATTTCAAATCTAAAATTTGAAATCCTCTGTGGTGAAACATTCTCTCATCACTAAAGCACGCAGGGAAGCTATTCATGGGATTAAAAAGGGGAACCGGTTTCAAACTCTATCTGGCGATGGGCCTGTGTCTGCTCGCTTCGGGTATCTCTTTCGGATGGCCGGATAATT
>DATHJK010000573.1:0-5199 GCA_035316225.1 Pyrinomonadaceae bacterium | reverse complement strand
CGTGTGAAAAATGAAGATGCCGCCGGGCCGCAAGATACGATGCACTTCAGCGAATTGAACTGCGGGCGCGTCCAGATGCTCTACGACCATGTTCGCAGTGACGAGATCGAAACTTGCATCACAAAATGGCAGCCTTGTTATATCGCCACGGACTCTGCGGGAGATGGTTCTATGCTTTCCGAGCGAAAGCATGTCGTAATCAATGCCGACTACGCTTTTACAACGAGCGACGAGACTACGTTCAACTTGCTCGCGCCAGTCTGGAAGAATCTTCCACCCGCAACCCAGGTCGAGCCAGTCTGTTTCCGGTGTGACATAATCGCCTAGCACCTGCTCGTATATCTGCTGCGAGAAAACAAGAGTCGGGGCGATAACGTCCCTTGCTTTCCAGTAGATGCCGAACATAGCTCTTCGCATTTTCATAGCTAACATGGTCTGATTGAACAGACTCGAAAATCTTATCACAACTATCTAGTAGCCATTACGGAATGCGGCTTGATAAGCAGGCTGAAGAGATAGGCTACTAGAGCGAAATTACAGTTGAGCGTATTGGAAGCAGGATTCACCACCGAAGGCACAGAGAACACAGAGGAAGCACCGAAGAGGAATTTCAAATCTGAAATCTCAAATTTGAGATCAATAAATCTTCTCTGTGTAATCTCTGTGCCTGCGGCGGTGAGTCTTAGTCTTATTCTCTAATTGAATATTTCGCAATCCAAAAAGAGAGGGGAGCCACAGATGCGGCTCCCCTCAGAAAGTAGCTTCGATTGCCCGGAAGCTAGAAGATGAATTTCACTGCGAGTTGTACGTTGCGACGCTCTGTGTTGCCGTTGACCGTGACGCCGCGCGCAGCCGGGATGAACCCGTTGCTCACATCGTTGGTGAATCCTACGACGTAGAGGTTCGCGTGATTGAACAGGTTGAATGTTTCCCCTCGGAGTTGAATGCTCTTGGTCTCACTCAACCTGAAGTTCTTGTAAACGGCTGCGTCCAGATTCCAGAAGCCGGGGCCTCTGAACTGGTTGCGCCTTGTCATGTTCGCCGGATAAGGCCCGAAGTCTGAGCATCCGCCGCAGAGCGGATTGCCGAAAGCGCCGACGAGCTGCCCGTGCAAATCAATATAGCTGAACACGTTCGCGCCGCCCGTGTCCGTCACGTTAACCGCGAGCGGCCCCGTTTGAACCAGACGCGGCGCTGTGGCCTGCGCGTTAGTGCCGTCGTAGATTGTAAACGGCGTCCCCGTTCTGGCGTTGAAGATTCCGGCGACAGTCCATCCGCCGAACAACTGCCGGGTCAACCCCTCAGCGTGGCGCGCAAACGGAATATCCCAGTTAAGGCTGCTGACGAATCGGTGGCGCACGTCGAAATCCGAGTCGCCGTAATCGAGTTTGGGATTGAACGGATCGGTCAACCCGACGTTGAAGTTGAACGAGCCTTCGCTGAAAGTCGAACTCAAGTTATCCTGCGCGTGCGACCAGGTGTAGCGAGCGGTGAACTGTAGCCCGAGGCTGCGGAAGTTGTTGCTCTCGAAACCTAAGGTCAGCCCGTTGTAGTTGGAGAACCCGCTGTTGCCGCGCGTGTTGATGGTGCTGTACTGCGGATTCAGACGGGATGTCGTACTCGCATCGCCAAGATAGACTGCGCCCGAACCGGGCAGGTTCAATCTATCAATCGAGTAGAGGCTGCGGCCTGCCGAGCCTGAATACTCAGCCGACATGACGCTCGACTGACCCAACTGGTGCTCGAACGACAAACTCCAGAAATGCGCGTAGGCATTCACTATGTCCTCGCGCACGTGACGCAGGCTCGTTCGTGGGAGCGTCTTGCTCACGCCCGTGCCCGCGAGCGGCCCGAAGTTATTATTGGTAACATCCAGAGTAGGAACGTCAACTCCGGCTTGCAGCGCCAGCACGGCATAGCTGGGCGGATTCTGAATCACGTTGAATGTGACGTTGCCGAAGTTGCGCTCGTAGGCGCGACCATAGCCGCCGCGAACGCTCGTCCTGCCATCACCGAACACATCCCACGCGAATCCAATACGCGGAGCGAAGTTGTTCCGGTCAGGTCTCCAAAGTCCGCCCGCCGGACTGTTTTCAGCTATCTGCACGCTGCCGTTGCGTATCTGCTCAGGCAAGCTGGCGCCCGACCCGAAGTAGAAGTTCGACTCAAGGTTGGGATTCTTGTTGTGCTGCACTCCGTAGTATTCGTAGCGCAGTCCCATGTTGAATGTCAGGCGTGGGGTGAAGCGCCATGCGTCGTTGAAATAGACAGCCCACTCGTTATAGCGATTGCTGCGTGTGAAATCAGGTGGGCCAACCGGCAGCGTTACGTTTTGGCCCGGAAACTTTCCTTGCGGGAAGACCGCCGCCTGGAACAGGAACAAATTGCCGGTGACGAAATTCGCAAACGCCTGAGCGTAGTTGCCCTGAGCGCCAAGAATCTCTTCCGCGTTCTGGTAAGCGCCGAAGAACCGGTTGTCCTGAATGTAAACGTACTGCCCGCCGAAGCGGAACTGGTGATTACCACTCGTGTAGTTCACATCCTCGTAAGCTTGTCCCATGTTCTGCGGCCCGCCGAACCCAGCCGGACTGGACGCGGGGTTGTAAGGCCAGTAGCCCGGAAAGCCCAGCGCCACGCCTCCTATGGTCGTTCCCGTATTGGGGAAGAGGAAGAGGCCGGGGCCAATCGGGTTCGCGCCATAAGGCGCTTCGTTGCGCAGGCGATTGAAAGCAAGCTTGGTCTGCGAAACGAAGTTGGGCGAGAAGGTGTGCGTGACGGACACAAGCGCGTTCTGGTTGAAATTGGAAGAGCCTGTGTCGAACCCGGCGTAGGGGCTGAATGCGGTCGTGCCCTCGAAAAACTTCTGATTCTCAAGCGCGTAGCGACCGTAGATTTGCGTGCTGTTACTAAAGTTGTAATCCACGCGCGTCACCGTCGAGTAAGAGTTCTGCGGAACTCCGCCGCCAAGATCAATAGGTTCTGTGAAGCGCACTACCTGAAAAGCGGGGAGGCTGGACGGCAGCGCCGCGAAAGGATTTCCCGCCGGGAGGTTGAACCCGTTAGGCCCTGTGCCCGACAGGTCGCCAACGGTAAAGACTCTGCCCGTCGGCGTCGCTGAAAGCGTGTAAGCGCCGAAGTAGGCGCGCGTTGCCGCGTTTGATGCTGCTATCAGTTGGCTCGTAGGCACAACCGTCAACACCTCGCCCGCGCTTCTCACGCGAGTCCATTCGGTGCTGTTGAAGAAGAAGAGCTTGTTACGCTTGATTGGCCCGCCAACGGCGTAGCCGAACTGGTTGCGCGTGAATACGCCGCGCGCGACATTGTTCGCGTTGTTGTTGAATCCGTTCGAGGCGAGGCGCGAGATGCGGTTGAATTCATACCCTGTGCCGTGAAAATCGTTTGAGCCTGAGCGCGTCACCACGTTGATGATGCCGCCCGAAGCGCGTCCATATTCGGCTGAAAAGTTGCTCGTGACGACACGGAACTCTCCGACCGAATCGAGCGGAATGCGTTGACCCACAGCGGCGTAGTAAGCGTTGTTGTTGTCAGCGCCGTCCAGAAGAATATTGGTGCTCGCTGCGCGCTGCCCGTTAATGTTGTAGCCCGCGCCGCGACCCGAAACGCCCACGCCCGGAACCGCCGGGCCAGGATCATCGCTCGAAACGTTGCCGGAAAGACCGACAAGATTATAAGGATCGCGCGTCAGCGTAGGCAGTTGGCGAATCTGCGTGCCCGAAACCACGTCCGACACTTCCTGGTTCTGCGTGTTGATCTCCACGCCCTCGCCTGCGGTCACGTTAATAGTACCGGCAGCTATCTCTGTCAGCGCGAGTTGCGTATCAATCGAAAGCTTCGCGCCCACAGTCACCTTAACGCGCTGCGTGTTCGGCTTGAAGCTTCCGCTCTGAACCGTCACGTCGTAGAGTCCGGGCTGAAGATTCGTGATCGTGTAAACGCCTTCCTCGTTCGAGGTAGCAGTGACTTCGCGCCCGGTTTCGACAGACTTGATACTGACCGCTGCCCCGGCAACGGCAGCGCCGTTCGGGTCTAAGACCTTGCCCACGATCTGGCCTGTCTCTGTCTGGGCCAACGCGGCAGTCCCCATGGCGAGCAGCACGAAAGCCGCCGTCATCAGAAATAAGAATTTCAATTTTGACATAAACATCTCCCTTGATAGCTTCGTGAAGAGATTCAAACCGAAACGGCGTCTCTCACTTCAGCAAGTATTGAGTGGCAGCGCGTGCGAAAAGTTGATCGAGTTGGTTCCGGTAAACTCCTGATTCATGCCTCACACGCCGCGCACTTTCTAGTCCATCTCTTGAAGCTGTTCCGAAATTGGAACAGCGAAGATGAGAGGGCTACACTTCACGCTTCAGTAGTGGCAACGTGTGTGCCCGTGAGCGGGAGCGATGAAGAGAGCTTGCGATTTATGCGTAAGGTGATGACGTGAAATCTGGCAGAAGCCTGCTGCGCGTTGTCGAATTTGGATATTGGCCCAATTGATTCTTGTGAGTTTTGGATAATAGGCCAGTGATTGAAGATGAGAGTGTTCCGAAATATGAACAGGAAATTATGCAAAGTGCTGTTCGCTCATGGCGGATTAATTCGAGTGCTAGATTTCCATGTTGAAACTTAGTAAGCCAAGAGCCGTATAAGCCCCTCTTCCGGTGTCGGCAGAATACAAAATTTTAGCAATTCAACGGGAAACTTGAAATGGATACTACCTGGAACGCAATCCTCTGGCAGCAATTTGGGGCCTCGATAGACATGCTTGAAAATGCTCTCGTCGCCTGTCCGGACGAGCTTTGGGGCGACCGCTCGCAAAGACCAGAGTTTTGGTATGTCGTTTATCACACGCTCTTCTATCTGGACCTTTACCTTTCCGGCTCGGTCGAAGGGTTCTCGCCCCCCGCTCCTTTCACACTTGACGAGATGGATGCAAGGGGGCTGATGCCCGAACGGGTCTATACGAAAGACGAGATGCAAAGCTATCTCACGCATGGCCGCAAGAAGTGCCTAGGAGTGATTGAAGTTCTGACGGACGAGAAGGCCAGGCAACACTGCACATTCGGATGGGGTGAGATGAGCTTCGCGGAGTTGCTTCTGGACAACATGCGTCACGTCCAGCACCATGCCGCACAGTTGAACCTGATTCTCCGGCAGAAAACGGATTCGGCCCCTAAATGGGTGGCTAAGACG
>DATHJK010000572.1:0-4846 GCA_035316225.1 Pyrinomonadaceae bacterium | reverse complement strand
CCGAGTTGTTTCTCGCGGCGGTTCGCTCCGTAGCGATGTCGCCCGTTGACTCGATGACTACCAGACGACCATTGCCGCTGATGCCGCCCGCAAAGGAATCTGAGGTCGAAGAGGTGACCTGAGCGACCACCGGATCGGGCGTAGGGCTGGGACTGGGCGTCTGGGCCTGCGCTAAATCACGCGCGCCGAAAATAAAGAGCGACGCCAGTAGTACGGCGCGCGACAAACGAAGAACCTGCTTCACGGAAAAGCCTCCGAATAAGTACACGGTTACAGATGATTAATGCTCAGGGAGCTTGAGCAGTAGTAATGCGCAGGTGGAGTAAGCTACACCTAGCGGTTAAAGAAAGCTATTTTACGCGGAAGCTGACTGGTAGCGCAAGCCAGCCACCCGGCTAAAAATCATCTGAAGTAACAATTATCCTTCATCCCTTCGAAAGGATGAAGGATATTAGTCGGTGACGAGCCGCCAGGCTTCGGCCACCAGCAGGAAAACAGAATGAAATTTAGCACCCCGGCCAGGTACGCCGCCTGATAATTCTTTCGCTCCGCCTGGGCTAAGACTAAAGATGATGCATGTATCCCGGCGGTTGCATCAACGGCTAATCTCTCTATCAACTCTTCGGGACGTAGGCCAAAAGACCCGCCACTTGAATGAAAACCACGCTCTTCTTAATCAGATTTTGCAGATTGACCCGAACATTCCTCACTGAGAAGAGCAGTCGGAGTTACGTCTTGTGACAGTCGTGCCGAACCTCAACTGGTACTCGCCCGAAGTGATGAAAGCGCAGACCATGTTGCGGAAGTTGTTCGGCGGCGGCAGACGGTTTAGCACGTCCAGCCAGAAGTTGTAACCGCCCGTATCCGAGTCCCTGTGAAGGTAACCGAAGTATTGCATGTCAACGAACGCCGGATTGAACTCTCTCGTCTTAAACTCAGGTATCTCCACCACAGCCCTCAGAACCTGCGCTCTTGTCTTCAGTCCCGATTGCAGGTCGCTTGCAAGTTGCGCGCGTTGCGCGTTGAAGCTCGCGTTAGTTAATCCTGCTTTGTCGAATAGATGATTCACAAAACTCTGTGCGCTCATAGAGAGCGGATATTCGACCAGAAATGCGGCGCGCTGCACCCACTGGTCTGCAAACGACTGCCTGGCCGCTTCCGACTGCGAGCCTCCAGGCACAAGCGCACGGTCTGCGGTGAACTGCACGTAGGCGGGCTTCGCTCCGTAGCTCGATTTGTAGAAGCGATAGACATAGTAGCCCGTCTCCTGAAACTCCAGTTCTATGAAGAAGGCTGCGGAAACAGTCAGGCGCTGGTCATGTATGCACTGCTGGCTCGCGCCGCATTGCGTAATCTGTCCAGCCCAGTAATCCCATCCGCCCTGATCCGGCTCGCGGTTCAGAAAATCAAGATAGTGCTGGCGCACGAAGAATCTTGCGTCGTCAATGGGGTTCGCTGAAGGCGTGACGCCGAGCGTCAGCGTTACTGAATGCGTGGTCGCGCCGCTCGCCGTCACCGTCAGCGTGTAATTGCCAACGGGCGTCTGCGCGCTCGTCGTCACAGTCAGCGTGGAAGAGTTGCCGGAGGTCACGGACGCAGGGTTAAAGTTAGCGCTTGTGCCTGCGGGTAAACCCGCAACGCTCAGGTTGAGGGCTTGAGCGCTCCCGCTCGTCGTCGCCGTCGCTATGTTGTAAGAAGCAGTGACGCCAGCGCTCACCGTTTGCGAGTTGCTCGTAGACGAGATTGAGAAATCGCTGGCTGCCCCCGTGACGCCTTCGTAAGCGCCGCGCCCGTAAGTAGAGATTTGAATCTGCCCGCCAGCGTTCGTGGCGAAAGCTGTGACGACCGTAGGCGGCAGCCCCGCGTTGAATGTCTCCCAGACCAGCCCGCCCACGCTTGAACGGAAGACGCCCACGTCCGTGCCAGCGTAAAAAATGTTCGGGTTAGACGGATCAATCAAGAACGCGCTCGTAGGAATGTTCGGCAGGTTGCCGCTTATGTCCACCCAGAGCGTGCCAAGAGCGGCAGTGCCGTTCACAGTCTTGAAGATGTGGCCTGAGCCGTAGCCGGAGACGCTGAGATAAACGATGGCAGGATTCATCGGGTCAACCGTGATGCCTGTTATCGTGCGCGCCGGGAGACCTGCCGTGATGTCAGTCCAGTTGTGCCCGCCGTCCGCGCTCGCCATGACGCGCCCCTGACGTGAGCCTGTGTAGATGACGTTCCGGTTCGAGCGCGAGACTGCTATAGCGTTGAGCACGTCCGTGCCGCCAAGCGTCAGATCGGTCGCGCTCGTGGCAGACCAATTGTTGCCAAGATCGGTGCTGGTGAAAAGCTTCCACGTGCCGAAGTATAGAGTAGCATCAGCGCCGTTGCCTACGAACGGAGCATAGAAAGCTATGCGCGGATTCGTGTCCGGCTCGCCGAATGTGGCGTTCGTCGCAACGTCGCGGTCGAACGTGCTGCCGCTTCTAAAGCGACTGATGCTTCCGTAAATATATGTCGTAAACACCATGCTCGCATCGAGCGGGTTTACGACGCAATGGCCGCCGTCGCCCGGTGAAAATTCCTGCCATTGAGTCGAAGCGGACGATGCTGTTCGCTGCGTGCCGTTGTCCTGCGTGCCGCCGTAAGTTATCCCGGCCTGCGTAGGGTGCATCGTGATGCCTATGAACTGCGTGAGCGCGAGCGACGAGTTGCGCGATTGGAAACTAGCGCCAGCGTTCGTCGAATAGTAAAGCCCGCCGTCGTTCCCCAGATAGATGACGCCAGGGTTCGCAGTTGAAAAGGCAAGCACATGTTGATCCGGGTGCGCGTTTGAAAGAGTCGGGCGGTAGGCGAACGAGGCGTCGTAGTTCTTCGTCAGGTTGGCGAAGCTTGCTCCGCTGTTCGTTGATTTGTACAGGTCGCGCGCGCCCACGTAAACGGTGTTCGCGTTCGCGGGGTCTGCGAAGATGAAACTGTTGTAGCCCAACTGCCCGTTGTCCACTGTGGTCTGAGGCGTGCTGTTCCAAGTTCCGCCTCCGTCAAGGCTCACGCCTATGTTGAGTCGCAGGCTGGTGTCGCCCGTGTAAACGTAAACGCGCTGCGGGTCTGCGGGTGTGACGGCAACTTTTATCTCTCGGATTGCCGCGTCCGTTGGCGAAGTGTAGATGTTCGTCCAACTGTTTCCGCCATCTATCGAGCGATAGAGTCCGGGCGCGCCTGAGCTTGGCAAATCAACGCGGCGCATAGCAAGGTAGAGCGTCTGCGAGTTCGCGTAGCTAATAGCGAAATCGCGCGTGAGTCCTGCGAGCTTTCTAGTCCAGTTGACGCCGCCGTCCGAAGAGACGAAGAAGCCGCTTGAGAAAGCTGTGCCGCCTATGAGCGCAGAAAATTGAGCGAGATAAACGCGGTTGGAATCATTCGGGTCAACGTCAATCTTGCTGGTCGTCGCGGGCGCAGGCAAGCTGGAGTTGCTCACGCGCGCCCACGATGCGCCTGCATCGGTTGATTTAAGAACGCCCGTGCCAAGATAGCCGGAAGTGTCGCCCATCCCTGCGTAAACCACAGCAGGGTTGCTGCGCGAGAAAGCGATTGAGCCTACGGAGAGATCAACTTGATTATCTGTGACGGGCGCAAACGTTGCGCCTCCGTCGGTCGAGCGCCAGATGCCGCCCGTTGCTGCGCCTATGAGAACTATCTGCGAGTTCGCAGGGCTTACTGCGATTGCATTGATGCGCCCGCTGGTCACGCCCCAGTTGCCGGAAAGATAAGACGACGTGGGCGCAGGGCCAATCGCTCGCCAACTCTGAATCTGACCCGCGTCGTTATGTGCTCCGGTCTTCGCGCCCGCAGGTCGCGCGTCCCAGGCTCGTCGCCTGCCCTCAGCCGGGATAACTCCGAAAGGATATGCGCGCTGAAAATAGAACCAGTCTTCGCGCCCTTCTATCTCTCCTTCCTCTTCCGGAGAGTCAGGCGCGCGAGGCTCGCGCACAAGCTCGGCGCGGGAAGCCGTGCGTCTTATTGCTAAATGTTTTGGAGAAGCGTGCGCGTGCCTGGCAATCTTCCGCGACACGCGCGCGTGCCTTAGGCGCGGCGAAGCCATCACGCCACAGGCGCACAGATTCAGCAGCAACAGGAATGTAATGACGAAACGAGCGCGAGGGGGAAGAATGCTGGCGGGCGTTGTTCGGTGGCTGTTCTTATACTTCAATGGAGAACTTCTACAAAAATTTCAAGTCGGGTTGTAATCCCCGGTTGATTGTGCGGCAGCAACCTGTTCGTAAATAATCTTACTATAGAGTGGCAATGGTTGAGGGAATTTTTTTCCGGCCCGGATGCCCAAGAAGCTTGAGGACGGCTTTCACCGAACCCAAAATTTAATGGCTCGGCATTGAAGAGAAGGGGCGACCATCTCGCCCCTTCTTATTATTCAACGCCAGATCGCGTTTCTCTCTCTTGCCAGAACGGGGCTGCCTATCCATTCTAGTTGGATGAGCAGTCAGAGTTGTGGCGCGAGATGATTGTGCTGAACCGCTGCTGGTACTCATCACTTGTGATAAAAGCACAAACCATATTGCGGAAATTATTAGGCGGAGGTAGATTGTTCAATACACCCAGCCAGAAATTGTACCCTCCACTGTCCACATCCCTCCTCAAATATCCGAAGTATTGCATCAACACAAACGCAGGGTTGAACTCCGCCTGCGCATACTCCGTGTAGTCTATCAACTTACGCAATGTCACCGCTCGCTTGTTCACCAGACTCGTCCCTGCATCATAAGTCGAGAGCAACTCCGCTCGATGTGTCGTTAGATCAACATTTGAACTCTGCCTCGCACTCTGTATCAGCGCGTCTACAAAA
>DATHJK010000571.1:0-21898 GCA_035316225.1 Pyrinomonadaceae bacterium | reverse complement strand
CCCTTCATCAACCGCTCCAGCGCATCCTGCACCAACCTCTCTGACTCGTTGTCCAACGAACTCGTCGCCTCATCGAGTATTAAGAAGTGCGGGTTTTTAAGAATCGCGCGGGCGATGGCAATCCGCTGGCGCTGACCGCCGGAGAGCTTGACACCGCGCTCGCCGACCATCGTCTCATACCCGTCAGGAAGTTGAGAGATAAAGTCATGAGCGTTAGCAGCGTGTGCCGCCGCCACTATTTCCTCCTGCGAAGCATCGAGTTTGCCGTAAGCAATATTCTCGCGGACGGTCCCGTTGAATAAAACCGTGTCCTGAGGTACGACCGCCAGAGCCATCCGCAAGGAGTCCTGTGTGATGTCGGCGATGCTATGGCCCGCGATGGCGATTGTGCCCGACTGCTGTTCGTAGAATCGTGCGATTAAGTTGATGAGTGTGGTCTTCCCTGCTCCGCTAGGTCCGACGACGGCGACCATCTTGCCCTGCGGGATCGTCAGATTGATGTTACGAAGAACAGGCCGACCAGCAGCACCGTCTCTTCCGTAAGAGAAAGTAAGGTCAGTTATTTCAATCGCCCCCAGATTGTTCGGTAGCTCATAAGCGCCGGGCGCGTCCTTAACTGCTGGAGTTATTTCCAGCAGTGCGAGTATGCGTTCGCCCGCGCCCAGAGAGGTTTGCAAGGCTATATAGAGCCTGCTCAGCCCCATGAGGGGGGAGATAAGAAACGTTCCGTAAACGATGAATGAAACTAAGCCTCCTGTCGTCAAGCGCCCAAGCATGATTTCGCGCCCGCCTACCCAAAACAAGCCCGCGAGGATAGCGAAGATTGTCATCGTTATTACGGCGTCGAAGGAGGCCTCGACGCGGGCGCGGCGGGTGATGGTTTGAAAATAAGTTTCGACCGTCTTCGTGAAACGTCCGACCTCATACTTGTTGCGCCCGAATGCCCTGACGATCCGCTGATAAGAAAGTCCCTCCTCCACAACGACCAGCCACGCACTGAATTGTTCTTGGATTTTCCGCGAGAGTCGCCGCAGGGGGCCACCGAAGGCCAGCGAGACTGCTATCAGAAGCGGGAGCACGCAGGCCAGATATAAAGAGAGATGCCAATCCGTCAGAAAGATCATGACGACACCGAGCGTGAGCGTGAAGATGTGCTGCGGGAAGTTAAGAATACCGGAACTCAACGTGCTTTGTACCACCGCCGCGTCGTTGCTAATGTGCGACATCACCTCGCCTGTCCGGTGCTCGTCATAATATGACATTGAAAGCGATTGCACATGGTCGTACAGATGCTCTCGCAAGTCCGAAACAATACGCTCGCTCAGGTAAGAGGTTTGATATGCCCTGAGGAAATCAGCCACGGCACCGCCCACTATGACCGCGATCAAGAGGAGGATCGTATTATTGCCGTAAGCCGTCCGTTGGTTGGAGAACACGCCGTCGATTAAGACGCCAATCAGATAAGGAAACAAAAAATGAAGAACACCGCCGACGATAATACAAACTAGCGCCAGCGCGAACCGAACCCGGTAGGGGCGCGCGAAGGCGAGGAAGCGCCTTAGATCAGAGAGGTGTTTTGTATTATGGCTTCTACTCCTCACAATGGTTGACCCGGAATGAAACGAAGATTGTGGAGGCTGCTAGCGGTCCCGGACTTGTCGGGATTAAACAAAGGGCGGAGCGTCACCATGCAGAATCGGGTAACTGAAGTTTCCCTCTGAATGCTATACGTCCGCCCCCTGAGTATGTGGGCTGAGAATGTCTTAGCCGAACAGCATGCCGAGCAAGTTCAGCATGCTTTCTAAGAAAGACGACCCTGATGCGGCGCCCTCTAAACCGCCCTCACCACACACAATATTCCAACTCATCTTGTCGGGATCTGTCTGATCTCTCCCCGCACCTTGAATCAGATGCTGAGCCTTCCCGATTTCAGTGATCATTGGACGTTGATATGTCATTGCTCTTCCTCCTTTCTTTTAAGATTCGAGGCTGAAAGCGGCTTCACACGCAAGGTCAGCCTTCATATCCTCGGCGGGCTGCACAGCCACTCGCAACTCAAGCCCGCGCAGCCACACCTCCAGCGAAATCACACGCATGAGTGAATAAACGTCCGGGTGTCTCCCGTCGCGCGCCTCATTCATCGCCGCTAAAAGTTTCGGCAGGTCAACATAACCCCGTCGAACTACTCTTGCGTCTGGGCCGAATAACGATTGGACGGCTTGCCACTCTCGACCCAAGGCGCGACACAGGCACTCTTCGGCACCCGTTTTACCCCGCCTTGCCAGAATCTCCTGAGGTAGTACGCCCCTCACAGCCCTCCTGTGGAGAGACCTTGTAATCCCCGGTCGGAGTTTCTGTTCGAAAGGTACGGAGAGCATGAATTGAATGAGCCGCCGATCCAAGTAAGGGTATGAAGCATCGATCATTCCGCAGGTACGAAAATGATGAAGGGAGAGGATGCGAATGGCATCGGAGATGAGTTTATACGAAATTCTGCGGCTAGCTGGCAGCGAAGAGTCCATCGCCGCTAGGGTGTCTACAGTCTGCTCTCGCTGACACTTTGTGAACAGGCTCCAGTTAATCCAAGGATCATTTGCCATTCTGCGACTGCTGACAGAAGTTGACCGTGCGGCCTGCGAGTTAACAGCATCCGTCCAGAAAAGGTCCCAGTAGGTGCGCCCCGTGTGGAGGCTGTAGGCTTTGATGCGAGCGTGTAACTTCCGCAGATCCTTGGCGGCTAACATGTCGGTAAGATCAAGGCACGGACGCTCCATGCTCCACATCACGCCGTCGCCCCCCTGACCGCTGAGCAAAACTCTTGCTCCATTTTGTGCCATGAGAAGCGCGAGCTTAGTAGAACGACCAAGGTTGGGCTGTGGTCGGCTGAAGTAAGTTATAGTTTCACCGGGGAGGAACAGTTGATATTCACTCTCCTCAAGGTGCTGTCCCCGTCGCCCCCGCTTTTTCTCCACGTAGCCGATGTATTCGCGCTCGTCGGTGGAGGACGATTGGCTGTAGATGTCGGAGAAGGTTTCAACCCTCTCGCTCTCGACTGCTTCGCCTTGCAGTATTTCGTCCGCCACGCAAACAATAGAAGACGAGTCAAGCCCACCGCTCAGTTCTGCCCAGACCACTCCTTGTGCTCGTAGCCGTCCGCGGACAGCTCCCCAGAAGAGATCACGGAAGTGCTCCTCGTATTCTAAATCTCTCCCGTACCTGATTTCAGCCGCAAGGTCAGGTTCCCATGCTTTATGCACCTCAACCGCACCGTCTCGAATGGAAACGACGTGACCCGGTAGCACCGGCGACACATCCATGTAGGGCGTGTCGCCGACTTCGGGATTGAAGGCGAGGAAGCGCATCAGGTAAGCATCATTCAAGCGTGGCGGGTCAACGGCAAGGTCTAAAAAAGTTTCGAGTTCGGTTGACCAGAGGACGGAAGTTTTACTGATTCGATAATAGAGCGGGCGATTCCCGGGGAAATCTCTCGCGAGGAGTAGGGTCTTCTTCTTAGGCTCCCAGAGTGCCAGGGACCAATCGCCAATCAGTTTAGCAAACCAGTCCATCCCCCACCGTAGGTAAGCCGCAAGAACTAGGGCTGCATCGGTACGAACATCTTCGATGGTGTCGCCGAGCTTGCCTATTAGCTCTTCGCGATTGTCTAGGCGACCATCCCACGTTAGGACGTGGCCGTAGCGCGAGGTCAAAGGCTGGCTTTCCAGTTTCGATGCTCTGTTCGTGTGGAACGCGCGGTGGGCCATGCCGAGTGCGCCGTTGGAGTAAATGCCACCGCCGTCCGGCCCGCGGCGGTCAAGGCTTCTACTCAATACTGACAGACGGTCTGGCGTCACCGTCGCCCCGTCAAGATGAAAGATGCCGCCGTGTGCGCTCATAATTGCTGGCTACAAACCAAGTTCAGTGTTCAAATCTTTTCCATGACGCTGTAGTAATCTTGCACCTTATCGTCGTCATTAACTACTACATCATTTATTTCAACCCATGCGTGCATTTTGAGCGGCATCCTGCGAGCTGCAAGCGCCATCCGCGCGTCAACCCCTTCACGACGCAATAAAAACGTGAGAACTGCCGAGCGTTGCAAACATAATGCTTGTTTTGGATACCAGATACATGCCTTATCAACCGCTTCGCACATGCGAGCCACAGTATGTGTATTAGGTTTTCGGGCTGAGACCGGATAATTCTTAACCGACGAATGGAGCTTACGAAAACCCATCGCCTTCAACTTGAAGTCTACAGATAAGAGGAGCATGAAGGCGCGAATGGCTAGCCAGTCGAACCGAAACTCTTTCGTACCGTAATATTCCCTTTCAGCTACTTTCAAAACAGACCTTTACTTTTAAGCTCTTCGAGGAAGTTATCCACGTCCTCAGCAATTTGCCCGCCATCGGCTTCACCGAACTTGTCGCACAACATGCTTATGATCTGCTCCCGACCAGAGCCATTCTGGAGCGCTTTCCAAATCACAGCGCCCACCGGATTCAAGCTGAAACAGATTCCCCGCTCGGCGTCCAGCAACACTCCGCCGTCCTCATCGAGCATTGCGCTGATTGACTTGGAATGTTGCGCGTCCCCGCTCATCATGTCCTGCAAATAACTAACAACATGCACCCAGTTACAGTCCTGCTTAAACAAAGAGGTTGCTCTGATATCTTTGATTTACAAGCCAGGGAGAGAATTTAAAGGTTTTTCAGCCAATCTGCTGGCACAAACACACATCGTGCAAGTTCATTCTATGCCACAAAGGTTTTTCTTCAAAACATCCGCGAAAGGAAATGATACTTGGCGGACAAAGCGGCGATGCTACATGGCACGCTCACATCATCTCACACTTGAACACTTAGATTATACGCAAGACTAGGTGGTCATAAAGATCATCGGTAAGATCCTCTCTGGAATTTCTATTGATCATTTGTAACTTTCGCCTTACGCTTTCGAGTTACGCGGCCCTCGATCAACTTACGCGTGCGATTCAGCTCTTCGGCTAGCATCTTCTCATCAGGTAGTGTGGTGCGATACTCCGCAGCCAACACTTTATTAGGAAGCCCTTCAAGTGCATAGCGTGCGACCGACTCGTTTTTCTCAGCACATAGTATCAATCCCACCGGCGGATTTTCATCATTTCGCGTCCAGTGCTCACGCGCGTAGTTGAGATAAAGGTGCATCTGGCCAGCATCGGCGTGCGTGAATTCGCCGAGCTTCAAATCAATGATGACGAGGCAGCGCAATCGTCGATGAAAGAAAAGCAAGTCAACTCGGAACCATTGATCACCGATGCGTAACCTTTTCTGTCTGCCAACGAAGGCGAAGTCTCCGCCCAGCTCCAATAAAAAATTCTCCAACTGCTTGATCAAAGCTTCCTCTAAATCGCTCTCCGAGTACTCGTCCTTCAAGCCTAGAAACTCCAGCACGAACGGGTCCTTGATCTCTTCCTCCGGCGTGACCATGTCTTCAGATTGCCGACGAGTTCCCTTCTTCAGCATCGCGGCCTTATCATGCGAGAGTGCAGTGCGTTCGTAGAACTGCGAGTTAATCTGCCGTTCCAGTTGGCGAACGCTCCAGCCGCCACGCAAGGCCTCTGTCTCATAGAAGGCACGCGCTCCCGGAGTTTTGAGCGTGAGAAGCTTGACGTAATGAGACCAAGGTAAAGGGAAGAGTGCCTGGCTAGCACGTTGTAGATGTTCAAATTCGTCAGACACTGTCTGACGAATTTGAGGATCGGGCCATTCTAGGTAAAACCGACGCATCTGCCGGAGGTTGATGAGGCCGAAGCCGCGCCCGAATCGTTTACCTAGATCAGCCGATAAACTTTCCAGCAGCTTTTCACCGTAAGCGGCACGCGCCTCGCCCTTCTGCTCATACTCGACGATTCGTCTACCGATCTCCCAGTAGACTGTCGTCATCACTGTATTAACTGCGCGCGCAGAAGCATGCCTGGCCGACTCCAGCAGTTCAGTGATCTCACCTAGAAAAGTCGAATAACCTTTGAGGTTTTTATCTCTCTTAACGAGTTGGCTTTTCTTCGAACTCTTCGCCATATTACGGTGTATCAAACTTTCGCCTGTAATCCTCGCCGTCAATTATAACTGTCCTGCACATCTCGTAGAGTCGGCTGCGCAGGCGTGCCCCAATGCGATCTTCAAGAGTCTCCTGGGAAATAGCTTTGCGCTCGTCCACATAGTTCGTAGTAAAGACCGTGAGCCTTCTATTATTGTAGCGCGTATTTATGATCTGCATCATAGTGTCGCGCACCCACTCTGTTGGCTTTACAGCACCCAGCTCATCTAATACCAAAACTTCTGCCTCATAAACCGGCGCGAGAACTTTTAGCTCCGAAGTCTGCGAGACTGGGTTATACGATTCCTGAATCTCTTTTACTGATTGATGCATTGATAGCTTAACTTTTATGAGCGAAATATGCCCAAAATACGTTGGTTTTCATATCTATCAGGTTAAGCTAATAATGCATCGCTCTGTAATAATGTCCCGAACTCGTAGAAGAGGCAGGGCGCTCCCTTCTTCTCTATCAACTTGCGCAGGATAGCTACAGATAGAGGCTGTGTTGCAGAAATTACTTCTCTGGCTATAATTCCTCTTCAACTCGATTAATACTCGTTGGGAATCATACTCTTGAAACAAGATAGATCATTATTCAAGTGGCGTCATTACGAGCCTACGATTATTCTCCTGTGCGTCAGATGGTATTGCAGGTATCAACTCAGCTATCGGGACTTGGAAGAGATGATGCGTGAGCGTGGCCTCACGGTAGATCATACAACTGTCTGGAGATGGGTACAGCAGTATGCTCCTGAAATCAACAAGAGAATCCGTCCACATCTGAAACTCGCTGGCGCTTCGTACAGAGTGGATGAGACGTATATTAAAGTTGGAACTCAATGCAAGTATCTCTATCGCGCCGTTGATAAAGAAGGCAATACAATAGACCTCTTGCAAAAGTCATCTTGACCGAACACAAAAGCCAATGATTTAGCGGGTGATATCTTCGCCGAATCCGACTTTTGCAAGAGGTCTACTATTCATCGAGCATCTCCAGAGATATCCAGTCTCCAACTGTGAGGATTAAACCTTTACCCGAAGTGGCGCCCATCTTTCGCCTGAGCCAGAGTAACAATACGGCAAACGTCTTCCGTCAAATCTTCGGGGCTCATCGTGTGGTCGGATTGCGCGGCGGCGTACATTACCACATTCTCCAACTTCAGAAAGTGAGAATCTAACGCTCAGTCTCTAGTCTGAGACGATCATAGAAGGTTAGAAAAGGAGCGGCAGTAGAGCAGACTATAAACTCCTCCCTAGGGCTATCTTTATCTGTTATCTTTACGGGCTTCGGCGACAATGCGCCAGTACTCAAAATATTTTCCGATGCGCTCGCTCAAATTCTCAAGTGCTTGCATCAGTTCAGGGTCTTCGATGCCTAAATGCACGCCGAGCGGGATTGCCTCGTTGTCGATCTTGTCCTTGACCTCAGAAAACGCGACCCATAGTTTCGCGAGCTGAGTGCTAGAATGTGAAGCCGGCATTATCCTTTATCCCTTCACTCACTTCCCTTCTCTGACCGACTTCTAAGGCCCCCAGTAACACCCGCCTTCATGACGGCAGGGAGGCAGAAGGTCTTACAGAGTGCGGTAGGCGAGATCGTAGCTTTCCGAGGAGCGGATGACGGAGTCTTCCCTCTCTGCCAGGTCACCGGCGAGTTGCATCATACGGGGTTTGAAATGTCCGTACCACCACTGGGCGGCGCGAGACGCGTCCCTCGCCGCTGTCAACCACCGCCTCTACCTTGCGGCGCAGGTCGGCGAGCCGAGGCTCACGTTCGACGAGTATTTTCCAAGTTAGCGCCACAACTTCTCTTCCCCGTAAATCTGTAGTTTACCCGCCCGGCGTATCTCGCGAGCATTTTTCTGAACGCATGTTTGCAGTTCTTCACTGTTATTGCATGCCGCTCACTTCTGCGGCGGCAGGCAACCAGGTTTTCAGGGTGAATACTTATATGTGGAGCTATTAGAGCGTAGATGAGTGAGATATCACTGATACGCTTGCTATGCTTTGAGATTCAGATGGTAAGCACGTGACGGGAATTTCAGAAGCGAGGCTGCCGCGCCCACCCCTCGTGCGCGGCGGCCTCGCGGCACCGATCACTCCTGCGGCCTGCCCGCCCTGGGCGGAGTGCCGTGCCCGCGGGACGCGCGCCAACTCATCCAGTGAAATGTGCTTTCGACTCCAACGCCACTTCTCCCACTCATACATCGTGTCGAAGATAGGCTGCGAGCGGTAGCGGGCGAATAAGAGACTCACACTCGGGCGGACGCGCTGAATGATGCTCCGCTTATAGAGAAACAGCAGGTCAAAATCGAAGATGTTGTGGCCGACGACCAGATCACGTTTCGTGTTGAAGCCCCTCAATAGTTTCCAGAAGGCGCGAAGAGTCCGCGCCTCGTCCAGGTGAAACATCATTGTCTGCCGCTCGCGCCCCAGGAGTCCCCGGTGCAGCTCCTCGCCATTCTTTTCTACGACCACGCCGATGGTTAGCACACGCCCCCAATCTCCCGAAAGGGCCAGGTCGCGAAATTCCTCGTCACTCCGGGACTCTAATGAGGAGATTGCAGCCGTCGCATTTTGATCCGGCGGTAAGGTTTCGATGTCGGGAAATACTCTCATCATCGACAAAGTTCTCCCGTTCCGCTCAGCGTAATCAAGGTGTCTTATTAATTATACATCGTTGCATTCATGCACCATCCGGGGCGCATCATACTCAAGACAATCATCAGAGTAAATAGTTTTATAGATTTACCTCGTTGAAGCTTCTGCCGCAATGTTACTTGCCAAAGAGGTCTTTAAGGGAATCCGCAGCAAACGGATATTTCTCCATCTCTCGAATATCCAAAGGATGCTGATGCATCGGCACAGAACGGTCAGTCTCAAGAAGCGGTATGCGTTCGCACTCCGGAATAGATAGATAAGTCTTCAGCCATGTAAGGTGTGACTCAACGACTTTGAAATCCGGCGCGAGTTCGAGCGCGCGCCCGAGCACCCTCTCTGCCTCCGCGAACATGTTCAGAGCCAAGTATGAACGCCCTAATATGTAGTTTCCCAAAGCTTCGTCAGGGCGAATGGTGAGGGACTCTAAAGCGCACGTGACTGCTTCCAGGTAGAATCCGCTATCGTAATAATTAACCGCCGTGCCTCTCTGGACTGCCGCCCGATCCGGCAGATCGAACAGCCTCATTACAGAAGCGTACAGGAGATCGTGTTGGGAATCTTCATGCGCGGCGAGACACAACGCAGCGAAGGCGTCCGGTTTCTCTGGATTAAGGCTGATTGAAATCTGAAGCATTGTGATAGCTTCAGCGAATTGCCCCATTCGAAGACAACGGGCGCCGTCATTGTAAAAGTCAGTGGCTTGGCGGGATCTGTCGAACATCATTGAATATCCATCTGATTGATTACCGAATGCCTAGGACGATTTGAATAGCAATGGCTTCGCACCTCTGATATTTTATAGCGCTTTAACGATGAAAGGCTCTGGCGACTTCCATGCTTAGCATTACTCCACATTACGGGTGATGCTGATCGCCGCGGAGCATAGATTTGAAAGGCTCCTGGCGACACTTAAGTATCATCAAATTTTAGACCCATTTGGGTCTAAATGTAAATATCAAATAGTTCTTAACTGCCCACTAGGAGGTGGCTCCTAATGGGCAGTTCTTCGCGTCCCAAACCGTCTCGGCTGGCCGCAAAGATTCTTCAGATCCGCACCGCATTAGGGTTATCTCAGAGTGAGATGCTCGATCGGCTAGGTTTTTCTGATCAGTTGTTCCGCAGCGCTATATCTAAATATGAGTTAGGAACGCGTGAGCCACCCCTTCCGGTTCTTCTAAGTTATGCGCGAGCGGCCGGAGTATGGATAGACGTGTTAGTGGATGATGAGCTTGACCTACCTGCTAAATTACCCAGCGTCCCGAAGAGTGGAGGCGTGAGAAGCAAGTACGAACCTAAGCCCAAGCGCAGGGGCTGAAAAGGTTCGATTAAAGCACCAGTACAAGAGCCTCCTCAAAGCCTCTCGCCAAGTCACATTCCAGATGTTTGCCGTAGTCCGTTGGTGAGATGTCTGAGAATTTGGCACTTTCAATCCCGCCCTCTGTGGATTGGATGAACGAATTTTTGTTCAGATCTTTCGTCAGATCCTTGCGCTGTTGCTGTTCAAGAGAGGGCAATTTCTCCTTCACCAGTTCCGCCTCCTTAGTCCGGAAGAGGACGGGGGCGCGCTCGCCTAACTCGACCTCGCACCTGAGCTGCAGATGCTCCGAGATCTGCCCCGCTGCCCGCACAAATTTTTCGATACACGCCCTCTCCTCCTGCCTGTAATTGAGAAAAGCCTGTAGCTCCGCCTTGAAGGGATTCTCCTTAGGGAGAGTCCTCATTTTCTCGATGACCATCTGGTCCCCCACGCGCTGCCTCTCCCGGTCTTCGCCCTGATAGAGCAGTGCAAGTGTAAAGCGCGCGCCAGCGCGCTCGGCCGCCTCACGCAGGCCATGCGACTCTTCGTCGCGACTCAGTTTCTCAAGCGCATCCGTATTCCAGGTTTTGTAGATCAACTCCTCCGCTTCAAGTGACTGCTCCTCGGTGAAGCTTGGCCCAGGTATTTTAAGACCGCGGGAGGAGTATTCCTTTACGGCGCCCGCCAACTCGCTAGAGGCGTGATCAAATTCGCAGCTTGTCACTCGTACCGCTAACTCCCTGACGTTCAGCTCTTCAATGACACGCCTTTCGGCATCGGACACGGCCTCCGTCACCTGCGGCGCTGACCCCCAGTGCCTATCTCTCAAAGAGTTCCCCGGCGTCGCGTTAAAAAACTTCCCTTGGGCGAGCGACCAGGTCATCAGGTTATTGTAACGATCCGGCACCATTATCTTCTCTTCCAATATTGAGTAGTGTTTGTACCGCTCCGCCTCGCGCTCCGCCGCGTCCAGCCGGAGCCCGGATAGTACGGCCCTTCCGTGGAGACGCGCAGCTTCCAAGTCGGAGGTCTTCGTGTCTTGCGAGGCGAGCGGGTTTAAGTGCGAGTGCCCTTCCCTAGCAATAATGTCCGACAATTCTCGTGTGTATGAACGCGCGTGCGCAAGCTTGAGCGGCGTCCTCGCCCTGAGCCTCTTCTCTTCCAGCTCGACCTCCTTGAGGCGCGCGCCGCCGGCGAATGGCGGAGGCATATATCCTTTACCGAACCCCAGAACATACTTCTCCAGAGTCTCTGTCAAACCCTTTTCCGTGAGCTTCAATTCCTCTAGCGAGGATCTCTTCTTGACACAGTGCTCGAAGACCAGGCTCTTGAGGTCGAAGATTACGTTTTCGAAACGGCCGTCCCCTTTCCGCAGCGAGCCAAACCTTTCCCCTTTGAGCATGTTTTCCAGAACGTGCTTCTCAATAAGCTCATTCGCCCCGGCGAGGACCATGCGTACCCTTATCTGGCGGGCATCCAGTTCCGTCTCCTTGTGAGACACTGCCGCAGGCTGAGTAGGCCGCACATTATGAAGAAGTTCTGTTATGTGTGTCTCGGGAGTTTCGGCTGGCCACCCCTTTGATTTTGTAATGCTCTCCTTGGCGAATTCCTGAAGCGCCTCCCGTGCCTCCGACTTAAACGTACTTTCCGACCACTCGGTCCGTTCGAGGCTCACATTGTGTTCTTTCAATACCCCGAGCGTGAGATCTAAAATCCTCCCGGCATGAGCCTCGCCGACTTCCGGGCTGACCGCCGCCATAATGAGATCCTTCTCGCTCAGAGCCTTCAGGTAGTTGTCCGTGACTTTCGCGATATGGCCGGACATCTCCCTGGTGTGGACCGTCTTAATCCCGCGCTCGTACTGTTCAATTTTTTCCGCCTCCTTTACCGTAACCACGGCGGCTGGCACGTAGTCCTTCGCGCCCTTCTTCCCTTCTTTACGCCTTTCGAGCACCTGCTTTAGGAGATCGGATTGTTTTATCGCTTCTTTCCGCGCCTCGCGAATCTCCCTCTTCGGGGCTTTGGTGACTACCAGATATTCCAGCTTCTTCTTCGCTAAACTCTCCTTCGCGATCTGCCGCCCGACCCAACGGTCATTGAAGGGGCGCGCGTATTTGGTTCCGTGGTGGTCGGCCTCGCGGTCCGGCTTCGGCGGCAATGGCTCTTTCCTCTCCTTGGCGATCCTGCATCGTTCCTTCCACTCTCGTGTTTCCTTCTTCTTCTCCATGTGACGGTCGTGGATGCCGGGGTCTTTAAAATACCTGGCGCAGGTCCTGGCCCAGATCTCGTCCAGCTTGAAGTAGCGCTGGCCAAGGTCGATTCGCCGGCCATCTAACTGTCGTGAATCGGTGTGGACATGTGCGTGAGTCTTTTTCTCGCCCGTGTTCCTATGTAACGCCACGACCGCCCCGTTCAAAGAGAAGGCTTCACTGAGGAAGGGCAGAATCACTCGCTTGAATTGCCTGTTGGAGATTAGTTGGTTAATCGTGATGATGATTCGGTAGTGTGAGACCCCGCCGCGGCTCTCCTCGTAATCGGCGTGCAGCCCGAAATAGGTCTCCACGTTCAGCCGTTTCTCTTCGAGCGTAAGTTCGCGCCTTTGCTGCCTGCCAGCTCCGATCTCGTCGCCGCGGAAACGCCCTTTTTCCTGTCCCTGCTTATCTTCGCGCTTCGATTCCTCTTCCCACCACTCGATCCCGTATGGGTCGCCGATCACGAACTCCGGCACATTCCAAGTGAAGATGGGGTCATCGTCCAGGGTTAGGCCTTCCTCTTCAAGCGGAAGCAGCTCGATGGTGAAGGAAAGCTCTAGTTGTCGCGTGTGCTCCAGAGCGTGCTCATGGGCCTGCCCCTGCCGTGTGAGGTCAGGCGCGCGTTCTCTCTGCGGGTCTTCGATTGTCTGAGCTGCCGGGTCCTTCGCCGCCTCCTCGCGGAGGATATAAGGTAAGTTGTCAGCGCCGCCTCTTTTGTGCACGGTAACTTTGCAGACAGCGTTCGCCATCCCTACTTCCTCCTAATTTCCTGACCACGCGGAGCCGAGCGCCTTTAGCGCCGCGTCCACCTCAAGGAGCGTGTTCACCACTTTTTCGTAGGCCACCCAGTTCCTCTCTCTCTTGAGGACCTTTTTAATCTCCCGGAGAGTGAGGTCTGTGCGGCGGAGTTGGAAGAGCGCTATATCCCAACGTAAGAGCACCTCTTTCGACGGCGCCGCTGCGCCGAGAGCTGACACGGCCAGGAAGCGTGAGAGGGAGAGATTACAGATGGCTGCCATCTCTTCGAGGTGAGCCTTTTCCTCCGTCGACACTCTCACGTAAATCGGCTTTGTCTTTTTCGATTTCGGCATAATTTCCCCTGAGAATTTTTTCAGGCGGGAGTGATAGCAGGTACCCATATCTGGTATCTGAATGCCCAGATAAAAATTTGCCGCCCGCCCATTTTTTGTAGCGTTTATTGCCAGTCCTTGTCTGTAAAAACACCCGTTTCCCTGAATGAGAATCCCGAAGACCCTAACCGTCGCCCCAGGACAATTTGATGTATATGGGGAGACGCAAACGGTCTCCTTCCAGCTTCAGAAAGACAGATGGGGGTTGTCGTGAATTACCTTCACCATCCGACCGACCGACAGATCAGACAGCCACCTGAATAGAATCAATCAGAGGAAATTTCGGCGATGGCTTCGGCGTCTCCACAACCTCCTCTTCTGCTATCTTCGATTTACCTTGTTTGCTTTTGAGTGACGAGGGCCCCTTTTGTTTCTTCAAGTGCTTCAAGATCAGGTTACAGAAATGCAGCAGTTCGCCTTCTAACTGCTGGTGTTTACCTAAGAAATCTGAGATTTGCTGCGTGACATCCTTTTCCGCCCGTTCTGGTGACGCGCCCGTTTCCTCGCGACGCCGGGCAAGGGACTGCGCGAACTTGATAAAGCCCTCCAGCATTAGCTGGTTCGGTGAGTCAGACGTCGGTGAGTCGGGCGAAGAACCAGGTCTCGCGAGCTGTATTACTTTAGCGCCGGATGCAGTGTCCTCGACCGCCTTGACCTCTGGCTTTTTACTGGCTTTAGCCTCCTGCTGCTGGCGGCTCCTTTCGCGGGCGAGGTCGCTCGCCATGTAATACTCTCTGTAAAATTTATTGACAGACATGCCGCCCTGGTAGAGCTTGGTGAAGGGCGACATGAAATCCTCCCGCACGGCCTTGGCGACGAGTTCAGCCATGCCGAGACCTTCGGTCTCTACGGGGAACTTTCTCATCAGCTCAAAACAGACATAGTTGATCGAACTTAAGGCGTGTGTGTAGGTGGATCTCTTAATGCCTATCTGCCCCGTCAAGCGATCGACGCTCCACACGCCGCCGTGCTCCGCGTTGTCACGGGCTGCGACAATCATTTGAACAACACTTCGCCGCTCCGACTGGGCTGCGGTTCTGAGCGCGTGGTCCGTGGCGTATACCCGCGCCTCCCCATCCGTCATATCTGTGATCACAGCCGGGATGGTCTCCTTACCTTGCTCGTGAAAGAGAATGTAGAGTTCGACACCAGTGATGATCTCGAAGCGCTTGTGTCCTCGGTCGAGAGGGCGGACGCAGATGATCGGATCAGGCGGGTAATTGAAGACCTGGACTCCAGTAGCGAAGAAAAGATCATGGTAAAAGACGGGCACTTCCAGCTTCACTAAAGGAAGCCGGACAATTTCAAGCGGGGTAGATTCGGGTAGCATATAGTGTCCTCCTAATTCTCTGATTACAAGGCCGTTATTTGGCGCTTGTCTTTGTTGATATTTGTTTAAGCAACGGGCGTGCCAGAGCAATTGAGGTTGGTGGATCGCGGCGACCGAGGGTTCGAAGACGCGTTATGTTTGCTGCAGGTGGAAAAAAGAGGGACGTGTAAACGCTACACGTCTCCCTTCTTTTCCGGGACCGATTAGTTTTAGGCGGGGACGGTTTTCCGTCTGAAGCAAACCGCCCGATTCAGGAAATCCGGCTGCGGATGGTGCAGGTCGCCGTCGCGCCTTCACGCTAATCGGTATGATGCCAACTAATATTATACCGATCGGCATCATGCCAACTGACCGGAAGTTGACAATAAGTAGTTGCTGTTTTATGCCAGAAGTGGCATACTGCGTCCGTGAGCCTCCCTCTCCCTAAACCAGTGTTCTCAAGTCGGACCATCGCTGAAGGATCTGAGTGCCCTGCCGGAAGAGGTGAAAGACGAAGTCGGGCATGACCTATTCGAGGTTCAGATGGGTGTCACGCCCGCCTCGGCGAAGCCGCTCATAGGGCTCGGAGCGCAGGTTTTGGAGATCGTTGTCGACCATAACACCGACACATTTCGGGCGGTCTACACCGTGCGGTACGCGGACAGGGTCTTGGGTCCTGCACGTTTTTCAGAAGAAGTCGAAGAAAGGGCGCGCTCTGCCTAAGGAAGACAAAGAGCGAATTGAGGCGCGACTAAAAGCGGTTGTGCAGAGTGAAAAGGAGCGGAGGAAGAAGTGATGAAAGAAGCCACGAAGAAGGTCACTGCTCACGAAGAGGAGATTGAGATCACCGAAGGTAGCGGCAACGTCTTCGCTGATCTTGGGCTGCCCGACCCGGAAGAGCGGCTGGTAAAGGCCCAACTCGCGCTCCAAATAAAGAAGATCATCCAAGCCAAGGGGTGGAACCAGACTGAGGCGGCTGCCCACGCCGGTGTCGATCAGGCCAAGGTTTCCGCGCTGTTGCGAGGAAAATTGAAGGGGTTCTCTACCGACCGCCTGCTACGGATTCTCAACAACATGGGAAGGCGTGTGGAGGTCAGGATCTCAGCCCGGGAGTACGCTCCGGGGCAGGCTCGTACGAGCGTCGCCGTAGCGAGGTGAGAGACGCACGAGACTATCGCCCCCGACCCGCAGCCACTCGAGCAGTTTCACGTCTTAACTGTCTATGCGCTTCGAGATTCGCTCACTAAACTTATCCCGCTTGATCGCTATGCTCTCCAGATAGATGCGGGTCGTCGCCAGGTCCTCGTGGTCCAGCGCCTCCTGTGTCTCCACCAAAGAGCCCGTCTCTTCGTTCACCATCCGCGCGAACGTGTGGCGCGTCATGTGATTATGAATATGCTCAAGGCCCGCCTCTTTAGCATAGCGCTTCAGGTTCTTGACGAAGGCATGCGAGGTGAGCGGCGCGCCAGGTCTTCCGGCACGGTCGTGCCTTGTCCAGAGAGGTCGCTCGCTTTTCAGTACCTCGAGACGGCCGCATGCGCCGAGATAATCGAAGAGCGCCGCACGCACCGCCGCGTCACGCAGTTCCGTCATGAGATACCGACCGCCCTTTATTCGGTAGCGCACGATCAGCACCTCTTCTTTCGAGCCGTCTCTGGCCAGTTCCCTCACCTGCACGTCTGAGCCGCGCAGAGAGATTACTTCGCTGCGCCTCCTCCCGGTCTTGATGTACCACTGGAGCAGCGCGTAATCCCGTTTGGCCGCGACGTTCTCCGGCTCGGCCGCTTTAGCCTTGACATGGGCGACGAGTGCCCGCAGTTCGTCGTCCAGGAGCGACTTGGTTTGCCTGGCCCGGTAGGGCTTCGGCTTTTTCGGTCGCGCGAGGGCGATGGGATTGGAGGTCAGTTGCTGTCCCAGCGGTGTGTTCGCCATCGCCCAACGGTAGAAAGAGGAGAGCATCGAAGTACGCACGTAGACGGTCGAAGCGGTGATGCCCTGCTCCTCCATCTTGGACTGCCACTCCTTCACATCCGGGGCCCTGACTTCCGCCGGGTCTTTACTGCTGAAGACGAAGAAGGAGGTTACGACCTTCGACTTGTCGCTTACCAGATCGTCGCGACGGTCCAAGGTGCGGTCGGTCGTGGCCTCAGCCCAGGCCCGCGCCGCGGCGCGGATCACCGGAAGGTCGTCCCCGTGGCTTATGTGCTGGAGGGCCTTTTCTTCCACTATAACTCCCCGATTCATCTGCCCGGGGCGCATCCCCTTCGTGACTTACCCTTATCTGTCTTATTCGACCTTAAGTGAACAAGAGGTTACCGGAAGAAGCCATACTAAATGCAAATGCATTTGCCTTTAATATGGCTTCGGCCTGGGTCGGGTGCGTCAACCCCTTCTCTGGAGTGACCTCAGGACCCGGGCGAACTAAGCGTGTACGAAGTCGCCTTACCCCTGCCGTGCCTGGCGATGTGCTGCCCTGCCGTCAACTCCCTGAGCCGCACCTTCAGCGTGTTCCTGTTCGCCCCTGTCAAATTCTCCAGCTCTGAAATCCCCAGACGCTCGTGCTCCCTGAGCAGTGACAGGATCTCCAGTGAGAGGGAAGGCAGGGCTCGCGCCAGCACCTGCTCGCGCTCAAGTTTCGCGGCCAGGTTATCCTTCTGCTTTTTCAGGCTGCGGAGGAAGAAGAGCACCCACGGATCCCAACGGGGCCGCTCCTGCTTCAGAGTTCCCTGCGTCCTGCGCAGCGCCGCGTAATAGAGATCCTTATTCTCTTCGATGACGCTCTCCAGGGAGGCGTAAGGCACGTACATGTAGCCGCGCCGCAGGAGGAGCAGCGTCGTCAGGACACGGGACAGCCTGCCGTTGCCGTCCTGGAAAGGGTGGATGGCCAGGAAGCGGACCACGAAGGCGGCCACGGCGAGGAGTGGGTGGATGATCTTTTCGTCCAGCGCCCGGTTCGTCCAGCGGACGAGTTCTTCCATCTCCCAGGGCGTCTGGAAGGGCGGGGTCGTCTCGAAGATGACGCCGATCTCTTTCCCTTCTCCGTCGTAGGCGACGACGTTATTCGGCAGCTTCTTGTACTGCCCGCGGTGGTGCTCGTCCTTTGTACTGAACTTCAGCATCACCGAGTGGAGTTGCTTGACGTGGTTTTCGGTGAGTGGCAGGTCTTCCCACGAGCCGAAGACCAGGTCCATCGCCTCGGCGTAGCCGGCGACCTCCTCCTCGTCGCGCGACCGGAAGGCGTGCCGCTCGAGGTTTGACAGCAGCGCCTCGATCTCGCGGTCCGTAAGCTTGACGCCCTCGATTCTGGTCGAAGAGCCGATGGATTCGATGGTCGCGACGTGGCGCAGGGCGCGCAGGCGCTCGGGCGACAGAGTACGCACAACCTCCCATTTGCCCTTGAACTCATCTACCTCAGCGATGAGGTTCAGGGCTTCGTGGGAGACCTCCAGACCTAATGTGTCTATCGTCCGAGATCTCATACCCGTAAATATACCCGAATATACCCGATTCCTACAACCGAAATATGGTTACAGAAATCCCGGTTTTGTGTAACCTTAATCGCCTGAGGGTCGAATTATTACCCTTCTGATTGGCATAAATGATATAATATCCTCCGATTGTGAAACATACCCTTTTTGGAAGGCCATTTCCTTCATGAGAGCATCTCGTCGCCGCCGTCGGGAGTCTGACCCACTTGCTTCTCCCGAGGCCGTCCGCCACATGTGCCAACTCCTATACGAGCGAATGCCTGACACTATACCTTCTTCTGAAAAGCAGTTAGTGCGCTTTCTCTTTGCCGTGCGCCACGTCGAGCGGAGACCCGTGACGGACACGAGAAGGGGCCGCCCGAGCCATTGGCCGCGCGAAAAGCTGATGGAAGCGGCCAGCCAGCTTCGGGGCATCCTCCAGCGTGAAACATCCGGGCGAATTGACCTGAATAGCTTCATTGGGCAGTACCTGCCGATACTCCAATTCCCTTCTGACGTGGTGGAGGCTCTCGCCTCCTGCCAGGTCAATCTCCAGGAAGCCGTACAGCTTGCCCGCCTGACGCCTGAGCGGCTGGGCTGTTCAGACCAGGCCGCGCGGGCTCGACGCGCGGAGTTGCTTAAACAGCACCTGGCCGTACAGGGATCGCAGACACGGTTGCGCGCGCGCGTGAAAGAGATTCTCGGCGAATCGAATGCCCAGGCGATCTCCTCGGAAAACATGACTCAGGTGGTAGCGCACGTGGACGAACTTCTGGAGATTGACCCGCAGGACTCGCGCCACCTTTTCTGGGAGGAGATGAAGCGAATCTTCTACGCCATGCGTGAGGTCCGGCTCGAAGACCTCGACGAGGAAACGATGGAAGAGTTCATGGAAGCGATGGACGGGGTCTCGAACCTCCTTTACCGCATCGAGAAGAGGCGTAAAAGCCGCGAGGTTAAGACCGAAAAGCTTCGAGTCTGAAAATTGACACCCCTGCAATGATTATTACAGGGGCTGCAATCCAGATTGCAGGGGTGTCAGTCCCCTTCCCCGCCGATGTGGTAACGGCGGTTGGAACCTGCACCCGGCGTCTGAGGCGAAAGGAAGAGGCGGAAGATCGTCCCCTTCTTGGTTGGCGTATTAAAGATTTCGGGCCGCTCGATAAAGCCCAACAGCTCTAACTGTGCGACCACGTTGTAACACTGGCGCTCTTTGAGGCCCGCGGCGGCGGCCAGTTTGGGCATCGAGGTGAAGCACTCTGTCTGGCCCGCCTCGTAAGTCATTTCAAAAAGCACGCGGCACACGCTCATCTGCCCCGACCGCAGGATAGGAGACCACCGTTTTGAAAATTCCCTGAAGGAGATTGCGGCAGATGTTTCCGGCGCGGCGGGTGCCCTGACGATGTCGGCCCTTGACACCCCTGTAATCTCCTTTGCAGGGGTGTCGCGCCTGACAGTGGACGCATGCCCTACCCCTGCAACCCTCTTTGCAGGGGTGTCTTGCGTTCGGGGCGCGGGCTTCGCACTGAGCGCCTCTTCCTGAGCCTTAGCCTCTTGGAGAATCTCGCGTAAGGGGTTGGTCTCCACGACGCGCGGCGGGCGCTCGGGCAGCCGGAATTTGCTGCGGCCCGCCACCCTTCTCTCTGGTTTTGTTTTCGGTTCGGCCATCAGGCACGCGACTCCTCACCCGCCAATTTGAGCTTGCCTTTGTTCTTGCGGGCACCGAGCCGCTTCAATATTTCGTCCGTCAACTCCGCGTAGAGCAACGCGCCGCGCGAACCTGGGGCGTAAAGCTGTACGGGCTGGTGGAAGGCCGGTGACTCTTCGAGCTTGACGTTGCGATGAATGATCGTTTCGAAAACCTTCGGGCCGTAACGCTGTTTCAAACTGCGGAAGGATTCCGCTGAAACTGAGGTGCGCCCGTCGAAAAGGGTGCAGACCATCCCGAGCATCTCCAGTTCCGGGTTGGTGCTCCTCACCTCCTCGAAAGTGCTCATCAGGTCGTCAAGTCCGTCCTGCGCCAGAGGCGACGCCGCCACAGGCACGATCATGTGCGTCGAGGCCAGCAACGGCGTGGTCAAGATCTGGCCCAGCGTGGGCGGAGTGTCGATGACCACGAAGTCGTATGTCGCTGCGAGCGGAGCGAGCTTCGAGCGCAGGCGATTGATCGCGATGGCAGGCTCCTTCTCAAACCGGGCGAAGCGCAATTTCGACGGCACCAGGTCGAGGTGCTCCATCTCTGTCGTCACGATGGCCGCTTCGAGCGGAAGCTTTTCGCGCTGCTCGGATTCGATCAGTATGTCGGCGATGGAAAGATTAATCTGATCCGGCGCGAGGAAATGCGAAGTGACGTTCGCCTGGGGGTCGCCGTCAACGAGGAGCGTCTCGTAGCCGCGCATTGCGAGTTCTGTGGCCACGCAGGCGGCCGTCGTCGATTTGCCCACGCCGCCTTTCTGATTAGCGATGGCAATCGTCTTCATTCTTCTATGCGGCCTTCCTCTCCGTCACGAGCATCTCAAGAAGCTTGAATAGCTTCTGCACAGGCGGCGAGGGGCTTAATTCCTCGCGCTCGTAACGCGCAATCGTGTTAGCCGTGACGCCGACCTCTTCAGCAAGTCGCGCCTGTGTGTACCCCAGTGCTTTCCGCAAACGTTTTATCTGTACGCCCGTCATGACCAGTGATAACCCCTAAAATTTTCCGCCGCATATTACTATACGAGACGTCTATACGTCACGAATATTTCCAAACGCAAGACCCCTGCAATCTTCGTCGCAGCCCCTGCACTAAACATTGCAGGGGTGCAGTATTAACTCATCAGCCTGAGAAATAACTATAAATCCCAAAGGCACCCCTGCAATTTTCATTACACCCCTGCATTAATCATTGCAGGGGTATAGACACCCCTGCAATCCGGATTACAGGGAATGCAACGAAGAGTGCATCCCCTGCAGAGATCATTGCAGCCGCTGCATTAATCGTTACAGGGGATGCAATGAAGAGTGCAGGGGAATTTACAGGACTGAAGACTTAGTGTAGGAATGTGCGACCAGTAGGGGGACGTAACACTTAGGTGTACGTCTAAAGTGATTGACCTGAAGCGTGCTTAAAGTTTGGCAACTCTGCCGCGCTCCAGGTCAAATGGAAAACTCGCTCGGTCAGCGAGCCGGTATTAGTGTGTCTAACCTAGGCACATTATAAAACTCCGGCCAAGGCGCTGTCGAGCAGAAAGATAAGTGAGCCAAAAATGGCAGCGCAACCCAATTTCACCAACAGATTCGTCCGCAGGACTCAGCTCTCGGCGAACGAATATCACAAAAACTTTTTCAAGCTCGACGGGGAGATCATCACGGCCGTCACCTCGGAGGAGGCCGACAAGGTGACGCCGCTCATGAGCAAAATCTATCTCCGGCTGGTCAACGCGCCCGCCCAGTATTGGGAGCGCGAAGGCGTGTTGCGGTTCGAGGCCGAACCGAGGGAAGGGAAGCAGGTCAAAGCCTGGGACGCACTGTGTGAGGTGGTGGGTGTCGCCAGCGCCACCGCGAATAAGGCCGTCACATGGCTGCACGATTCCGGCATAATCGGATATTTCGCGGGCAAGAACGGCGTCGGTATCAGAATTTTTCTCAACCGCGCGAGCTCTTCGATCGGGGTGCGCGCCTCTTCGCTGGGTCAAAAAATTTTGCGCTTTGCTCCTGCTTCATCCTGT
>DATHJK010000570.1:0-3459 GCA_035316225.1 Pyrinomonadaceae bacterium | reverse complement strand
CCGCAGAGACTCCAATTCTTTGGTCATGTATGCACTGCTGGTTTGTGCCGCAGTTCGCTATCTGTCCAGTCCAGTAGTCCCAGCCCGCTTGATCCGGCTCGCGTCCTAAGAAGTCCAAGTACTGCTGGCGTACGAATACTCTTCCATCGTCAATCGGGTTCGATGGCGCGGGCGCTGTGCGCAATGCGAAGTTGACTGTCTGCGCGTTGGTCAACACCGTCGGAGAGGTTTCGGAAGTGTGCGAGTTGACGGAATAAGCATCAGGCTCGCCGCCGGAGATTCCGACCACAGGGAAGATGTTGGTGTTGCCGCTGCCGTAGCGCGTGATGACGCTGCCGTCGCGTCGTAGCTCCACCTCGAAGTTCACAGGAAACTCCGTCGCAGCCGTGCCGTTGCCGAACGTCACTCCCTGCCAGCGGAAGATTATGCGATTCAGATCAGGCGTGGTCACGTAAACATCGTCGCCCGCACGCCTGTCCGTGCGCAGGTCGTCCCACAGTGCGGCAATCATCTTCTGGCTGTTGAGGCCGGAGACGGCGCTCGGCACGTCGTCGGCGTCGCCGTTCCCACGCTTCGGCGGCGTGGAGAAGTAGAGCGCGCCGTTCGTAGAGATTGTGACTGAAGTGTAGACCTGCCCGTAAAACGGGAAGCTGAACGGCAGCGGGTAGTTCTCAGAATATTTGTCGTCGGCGTTTAACCCTATAGGCGTGCCTGTAGAGAGCGTGCCCGGCGGGGCAGTTTCGGAAACGACGTATGGATCGGATATGTCCGCGCTGATTGACACGGGCAGCAAGGCCGGTGTGCCTTCATTGCCAACGTTATCGAACTCGCGCAGCCTGACGTTGCCGGACGTATGCCTGAATGGAATCTTGACCGTCACGGTCTGCAATGTTCCCGAAACGTTCGGCTTCAGTTTCGCCAGGGGAATCGGAGCGCCGGGGTTAGCGGAATCAACAAAGCTCACATCGTAGAGCGATGCGCGCCCGCTCGCGCCGTCGTCGCCCAAAGCCGTCCATTGCAAGCTGAGCGTGCGCCCCTGCTGTGATGTGAGAGCGAGGTTCGTCACAGTGCCCGGCGGCGTCGTGTCGTTCTCCGCCCCGCTCTGCAAAGAGTTTAAGACGTTCAGGCGGCGTCCCGTAAGAGTCTTGGTAGCGAGCGACGCCAGGTCGTCTCCGTTGAACATGAGAAGCCCACGCAATTGCTGAACGGTGAGATTCGGAAATCTCGCAAGAAGCAGCGCAGCCGCGCCCGCAACGTGCGGCGTCGCCATAGAAGTGCCACTGAAGAAGGAGTAGGTGTTGTTCGGCGTCGTGCTCAGGATGTTGCTGCCGGGCGCGCCCATGTGAACCGTGCTCGTGCCGAAATTCGAGAACGAAGAAATCTGGTCGCTGCTATCCGTAGCCGCGACCGAGATCAGGTTCGGCAGGTCATAGCTGGAAGGATAGTGCGGTGATACGTCAGTATTGACTCCATCGTTGCCCGCAGCGGCTACGAACAGTATGCCTGAGCTATTGAGCGAGTTGATTGCGTCCGATTGCGATTGTGAAAAGCCGTCGCCGCCGTAACTATTATTGAGCACGCGCAGGTTCGCGCCCTTAGTGCCGCCCGTGTTCACCCAAAGGTCGCGCATCATCTTCGCGTAGCCGTAGGCGCGTATTGCATCGCTTGTCGTACCATCTGTTGGCCCAAGAAACTTGAGCGGCATTATCTTGACCTGCCAGTTGACGCCGACCACTCCTATGCCGTTGTTGCCTACTGCTCCGATTGTTCCCGCTACGTGCGTGCCGTGCGCGTCCGCGCCGCTTCCTGCGTAGACCTGATTACTGCCGCACCCCACAGGGTCACCCAGATTGCAGGGTATAAAATTCCATCCCTGCACATCGTCAATGAATCCGTTGCCGTCGTCGTCTATGCCGTTACCTGCAATCTCGCCGGAGTTCGTCCAGATATTTGCCTGCAAGTCCTGATGATTGATGTCAATGCCCTCGTCGATGACGCCAACGACCACGCTGCTGCTGCCGGTGGTGGTGTCCCACGCCTGCTGCGCGTGAATGTTTGTCATGCCGTATAACTGTCCAAATGACGGGTCGTTAGGGAGGGCGTCGCGTTGCAGTATGTAATCAGGCTCTGCGTAGATAACATCCGGGTGTGATTTCAGGGCGACTATGGCTTGCAGAGTCCGGTCAGGGTCAACTTTCGCCAGACGAAGACCGGGCACGAGCGAAGCATCTGCCAGACTCTCGACTCTGATCTCAAGCTGCTCGCCGTTGTCAGCCCGGAGTTGCGTTGCTTGACGCTGTTGTATCCTCGCCGTAGATTCGTCGCGGTATCTGACAATCACGTTGCCGGGCACGAATGCACGGCTGCGCTTCGCTTTCTTGAAAGTCGGCTGCTCTATTTGCGGCGCGGCCAGAGAGGCGCGAGGGCTGAAGGATGTTAATGAAAGAAGGCAAACGAAAAGTATAAGAATGATAACGCTTGTGATGAGGGATGAGCTTCTGACCGAGCTGAAAGACATGGGGAACATACTCCTAAAGACCTTCATATTTCTACTTCAGGGGGCGCAACCGGGTTTTGACGAAAGCAGTTGCGCGCAGCATGAGTCAACGGATTCATCTACTTGGTCGAAAGAACCTGTTTTGCGAATTCACGTAGATGCGCGCCGGAGTGTCTGGCCGAAAACGTCTCTTTTGATGCAAAACTACTGATCTAAGATGTAAATGAATTTACGGACGACAGAGGATTTACTGCGAAGGGCTGCCACTCAATCGGAGCAGTTACCTGCCCGGCATTGTGGCCGCCGCCACGGGTAGAATAACCCTCAACCTGAGACAGACTACAACGACTCTCTTCCGAGGACAAGCGCCGAGCGTGCCTATCAACAGACTATTCATTTAGCCCTAGCCACGCCCTTTGGCCCATGCGCCAGCTTCAGACGATGCTCCATCATAGATAGGGAAAGGCAGAAGGAAGAAAGACTCTATCAACTCGTACCGCAGCTAAAAGTCCCGCGAGCGTCGTATGAATCGCTCGCGGGACTTTAGTAGTGTGACGAATTTAAACGAGCAGCATCTTCAACATCAATTGGAAGCGCAGTCGGAGTTATGACGAGTAACGGTCGTGCCGAACCTCAACTGGTACTCGCCCGAAGTGATGAAGGCGCAGACCATGTTGCGGAAGTTGTTCGGCGCGGGCAGATTATTGAGTATGCCCAGCCAGAAGGTATATCCGCCCGTATCCACATCCCTCCTCAAATATCCGAAATACTGCATCAACACAAACGCAGGGTTGAACTCCGCCTGCGCATACTCCGTATAATCTATCAACTTACGCAATGTCACCGCTCGCTTGTTCACCAGACTCGTCCCTGCATCATAAGTCGAGAGCAACTCCGCTCGATGTGTCGTTAGATCAACATTTGAACTCTGCCTCGCACTCTGTATCAGCGCGTCTACAAAA
>DATHJK010000569.1:0-7717 GCA_035316225.1 Pyrinomonadaceae bacterium | reverse complement strand
TGTCTTCCAGAATTACGTTTCTATCCAGCGAGAGCGCGTAGATAAGCGTGCGCGCCATGTTCATCACATGTATGGAGCCGTGACGGGCTGCTTCGCCTGGCCCAACATGCTCAACGTCAACGAGGCCGGGACAGAAATTGAAGACGCGCACGTTCGCGCCCACCTTTCTAACATGATCGCGCAGGGATTCTGCGAAACCCAGTAGACCGAATTTCGACGCGCAATACGAAGGCACATCAGCGTAACCGTGCTTGCCCGCCTGCGACGAGACGTTCACAATGTCGCCGAAATCCTGCGCAACCATAGCCTGCATGACCCTGCGCACGAGCCACATAGCGCCGCGCAAGTTGGTCTCAAAGACCTTATCCCATCCCTCGTCCGTTATTTCGGTCACGGTCTCAGGCACGGCAAGCCCGGAGTTGTTGACAAGAATATCGGTCGCGCCCCACTTCTCGTTGATGTACATCACCAGATTTTCCGTCAGCGCGCGGTCTCTGATGTCGAAGGCATAGGGGAAAACCCGCTCGGCACGAAGGCGCGAATTTATCTCGTCTGCGGCTTGCTTGAGCACATCGTCGCGCCTGGAGGCTACGACTACACGCACGCCTGCTGAGGCCAGCGCTTCAGTTAAGGCGCGGCCTATGCCCGTTGCGCCGCCCGTGACGAGCGCGACCTGTTCATTGAAAGGTTTAACTTTGAGAGCCATGTTCTCTTCTTTCAGCGAGCCGAGAAAATGCTTGCGGAACGACCCGGAATTTCGACTTTAATCCTGCCGCCCGTCACATGAGCGTCACGCGCAACGTTAAGGCGGTCAACCAGCGTCGCGCCTTCTGCGAATCTCTGCGCGGGCACTTCAAATTCAACGGTCGCTGGCTTGCGGTCGTTGTTGAAGACAACGATCACTGCTGCTCCGCCGGTGCTGCGCATGAAGGCGTACTGCTTCTCTTCTACAAGAAGGTTTGTGAGCGCGCCGCGTCTGAGCGGCTCAAGCTCTGCGCGCAGGCGAGCAAGGTTTCGCAGGTTGTCGAACACAGCCTGCTCGTCCGCATTGCGGCCTGCGCGTGTGAATGCGTCGCGCGGGTCGCCGAAGAAACCGCCCGGAAAATCGCGGCGATTGTCTGGATCGTCCCCGCCCGTTATGCCAATCTCGTCGCCGTAGTAAAGCTGCGGTATGCCGCGCGTCGTCAACAGAAAAGTTTGTGCCAGTTTCAATCCGGTGTAGGACGCGCCCGGCTCCGACATGAAGCGCTTCATGTCGTGATTGCCTATGAATGTGACGAGCACATTCGGATCAACATACATATCATCATGTGCCAGCATTCGCGCCACCTCTCGAATCTCTTTGCCTTCTGCGAATGCGCGGCGAATCGGGTAGAGCAGAGGGAAATCGAACAGGGTGTCAATGCCCGAATCCACGCCGTCGTAGCGTGCTTTGCCCTTCTGGAAGAAAGAGACGAGCGCAGGGTCGCCGTCATACATCTCCCCTACGACATTAAAATTCGGGTACTCGCGTCTAATAGCAGCAGACCAATCGCGCCAGAAACTTCTGGGCACATAAGGCAGCGTATCTTCGCGTATGCCGTCAATGCCGGTCATGCCAATCCACCAGAGCGTGTTCTGAATCTCGTAGCGAGCGGTCTCCGTGTCGTTCTGATTCAAGTCCGGCAGAATGTCTATGAACCAGCCTTCGAGCGTGCCGCGCTGCTCCTGAAATGCAGCGTGCGAATCCATCATCGTCCACGGCTGAAAAGGGTTCGTGCTGTGGCTTGCGACCGTGCCGTTGTACCAGGTCGGCGTGGGCGAATCCTCCGCCCAGGGGTGATAAGGCCCCGTGTGATTCATCACGTTGTCCTGAATCACTTTTATTCCCAGACGATGAGCGCGCTCGACCAGTTCTCTCAACTTCGCCATAGTGCCGAAGTGCTCTTCAACGCCGTAGAAATCTACCGCGCCATAGCCGTGATAATCTGTAATCGGCAACCCTTCGGGCATCTCACGCTCGTTCAAGTGATTCACGTTGTCGTACCAGGGGGTGAGCCAGATTGCCGTTACGCCAAGATCGCGCAGGTAAGGCAGATGATTGATGACGCCCTGAAAATCTCCGCCATGATAATACTTTGGCTTCGAGCGGTCGAAGAGGCCGCGCGACTGTATGGGATCGTTATTTGACGGGTCGCCGTCGCTGAAGCGGTCGGTCATAATCAGGTAGAGCACGTCGTCTGGCGTGAATCCCTGGAAACGTCCTGCGCGTGCCAGAGGCTCGCTGATTTCAAACGGGGCTTCAATCTGGCCGCTTGCCGTCTTGATTCTAAGCCCACGCCTGCCGGGTCTCGCGTGCTCGTCAACCGTCACATCAACGAAGAGGTACGTCCCTGCGTCGTTCACCTTCACATTGCTCACCTTGATTCCTGAGCCTGCGGCTTCGACGCTCGCGCCCGCCAGATTTTTGCCTCGAATCAAGACGCGCACAGGATTGATGGAATATCCAGCCCACCAGCTCGGCGGCTCGACCTTGAGAACCTGCGGCGCAGATTGAGCAGCGCAGACAAAAGGAGAGACGGCCAACAAGGTTATGAAGAAGATGCTATGCGTAACGGCTTTCGGAAGTTTTCTTTTCATGAATATTCTGATTCTCACTATTAGCTGAGTGAAGAGAACGTGACGATTCACCGCCGAAGAAGAACAAGATATTTGTGATTTCAAATTTAAAATTAGGATTTTAATCCTCTATGCCAACTCCGCGCTCTCTATCTCTAAAGGCCGCAGGATTCTCTCGTCTACTTACTCGCCGTCTCAGGCATGCGACCGTAAACTTCCGTTAGCTTTCGTAACCTTTTCCCTAACTCATTCGTGAGCGCTTCGCGCTTATATCTCCACGCCCAGTTTCCAGAAACAGAGTTGGGCAAATTCATGCGCGCTTCCGTTCCCAAGCCCAGAACATCTTGCAGCGGAATGATCGCCGTGTTTGCTACGGACGCGAGCAGGGCACGTATGAAATCCCACTGAATCTCGCTGCCGTCCGAATTGAGATAGCTGAGACAATACCGGCGCTCGCGCTCTATCTGCGCGGCGTCGCGCGTAGAGCCTGCGCCCGCATGGCTGTTGAACCAGCCCAGGGTTGTGTCGTTGTCGTGCGTTCCAGTGTAAGCGACGGAATTCTGAATGTAGTTGTGCGGGAGATCATTGTTCTTCGTGTCGCTACTGAAGCCGAACTGAAGTATTCGCATGCCGGGAAAACCAAACTCGTCGCGCAGCTTCTCAACATCCGGCGTAATCACACCTAAATCTTCGGCCATTATCGGCAACTCTCCGAGCGCATTCTTTATCGCACGGAACAGTTCGCGCCCCGGAACGTTTACCCAAGCACCACGCTCCGCAGTCTTATCGCCGCCCGGAATCTCCCAAGAGGCCGCGAATCCCCTGAAATGGTCAATGCGAAGGATGTCAACTATTTGAAGAGTCGCCTGGACGCGCTTTATCCACCACGAGAAACCGTCTGCCAGCATCTGCTCCCAGTTGTATATGGGATTGCCCCACATCTGTCCCGTCTTGCTGAAGTAATCGGGCGGGACTCCCGCTACAACAATGGGTTTGCCCTGCTCGTCCAGCTTGAATTGACGGGGCTGAGTCCATACGTCTGCGGAATCCTGCGCGACGAAGATGGGAATATCGCCCACCAGCTTTATTCCCATCATGTGACAGTGGGAACGAAGCTGCGCCCACTGTTTGAAGAAGAGATATTGATAGAATTTTTGGGCTTCAATCTCCTCGCGCAAATGCTCGCGCGCACGCTCCAGAGCCTGCGGGTCTCGCCTGACCAACTCCGGCTCCCACTCGTTCCACGCGCGCCCTTCATGCGCATCCTTCAGCGCACGAAAGAGCGCGTAATCATCCAGCCACCACATCATGTGATTGGTGAAAGCCTGAAACTCTCGATGAAGCGTCGTGTCAGAATCATTCTGGAATCTATCGAAAGCTTTTCTCAGAAGCGGCTGCTTGAATTCTATGACCTTTTGAAATTCAACGTGCTCTTCTGAAAACTTCGGCGCGCCGAGTGCTGCTTCTTCATCTAATAAGCCCTGTTCGATAAGTTGCTGGGGGCTTATGAGCATGGTGTTTCCGGCGAAGGCTGAATAGGAAGCGTATGGTGAATCTCCATAGCCGGTTGGCCCAAGCGGGAGCGTCTGCCAGATGGTCTGGCCGCACGATTCCAGAAAGTCCGCGAAGCGAAAGGCATCTTCGCCCAGATCGCCTATGCCGAACGGGGAGGGCAACGATGTAGGGTGCAGCAGAATTCCGCTCGCTCTGGGGAAGCTCACGTGTTTCTCCCTCGATCACTGGATTTTGGTGCTTGCTTTCCTGATAGTATAACTCTGAAACCTTAGACGCGCTCGTCAAAGTCTGCTGGTGAGCTAAACTTTTTCTTCACGAAAACTTAACGACTGATGGTGAAAGCCTCCGCCGATCTCGCGGGCAGTTGAAACTGCATCTGGTGGTTGCTCACCAGCAGGATAGACCTGCCGGTGAGCGGCAATGACATGAGTCTAGCGCCTTCAGGAAGATTAAGAACGGATGCGGGGGCGGTCATCTTCTTCGGCTTCAATGAACGATTGATGGCGATGATGATTGTCTCTGTATCATCTGCACGCGCGTAGATGTAAGCGTCGTCGTCAAATGCAATATCAATCAGACGACCCTTTCGGATGACCGTATGATCGCGCCTCAACTGAATCCATTGACGAGTCCATGCGTACATACGCTGCTCAAGCCCGGTGCGCCCGGATGACAGAAAAGCGTTGTGTGTGTCTCCCGGAAAGCCGCCCGGAAAATCCTGGCGATTGTCGGGATCGTCCGCGCCCGGCATCGCTATCTCGTCGCCGTAGTAAAGCTGTGGTGTCCCTCGCACCGTAAGGGTGAAAGCCAGATGGAGCATTGCGCCTCTGAGCGTTCCGCCGTTTAACGAAATGAAGCGACGAAAATCGTGGTTGCCTACGAGCGTCGTCAATCTCGTGGCGTCCACGTAGAGCGCGTCGTACTTCAGTTCGTCGCGCAAAGCGCGCACAGGCTTCTTGTTAGTGAAAACATCTTCCGAAACGTGCCAGAGCGGGAAGTCGAAATCGGAATCAAGCTCTGTGTCAACGCCGTCCCATCCCTCACGCCCGCCCATGAAAAACGCTACGTGCGCCGCGTCCGGGTCGTTCGCTTCACCGACCATCCACATGCGTTGGAATTGTCTGTGAAGCGCCCGGCTCAGTTCCCGTATGAAGAAGCGCGGCATGTACTGAATGGTATCCTGACGTATGCCGTCAATGCCGGTTGTGCCCACCCACCAGAGCGCGTTCTGAATTTCGTAGCGCGCAACTTCCGCCTCTTCCTGATTCATGTCAGGCATCTCGTCGGCGAACCATCCGTCCAGCGTCGGGCGGCGATCAGCCTCGCTAGCGTGCGGCGAGAGCAGCATGTCTCCGCGAAAAGGATTTTGCGTGTGACTCGCGCGCGTGCCGTGAAACCAGTCCGGTAAAGGCGGATCGTCCATCCAGGGATGACGGCTGCCCACGTGATTCGCAACCTGATCCTGAATAACTTTCAGGCCAAGCTGGTGCGCTCGCCTGACAAGCTCGCGCACATCTTCCAATGTGCCAAAGTGGTCTTCGACTCCGTAATAATCAATCGCTGCGTAGCCGTGATAGAAAGTGTTCGGGCACCACGGATGAGCGCAGGTGTTTACGCCGTTCCAGTTGTCGTACCAGGGCGTTAGCCAGATTGCCGTTACGCCCAAATCTCTCAAGTAAGATAAGTGATTGATGACGCCGCGAATGTCTCCGCCGTGATATGCGCGCGCATTCTCGCGGTCGTTGGCTTCACGGGGCGATCCCAAAGGAGCATCGTTCGAGGCATCGCCGTTGCTGAAGCGGTCGGGCATTATCAAGTAGATGATGTCGTCTGCGTTGATGCCCTGAAAATTTGTTGAAGGGTCTAGCTGAGGTTCTATCTTGAAAGGAATCGTGGCGCGCCCCGAAGTGGTCTCTATTAAAAGAGGGTAATCGCCGGGGCGCGCAAACGGACTGATGCGAACGCTCAGGAACAGGTAAGTGGCAGCGTCGTTAACCCTCAAGTCGCTCACTTGAATCTCGCGCCTTGTAGGAATGACACGTGCGCCACGAAAGTTAGCGCCGCGAACCAGAAGGCGCACAGGGTTAATCGTATGTGCAGCCCACCACGACGGCGGCTCGACTTTTGTAATCGTCGGCGCTTGCGCACTTGCGCTCTCGCACGCCCCCACATAGATTAGAGCGCACACAAGAAGAGCGCCAATCATTTTCCAGACTGTCTGGAAAGGGAGGAAAGAAGGGATGAAGGATGAGGGATGAGGGATGAAATGAGTTGAGCTAATTGCGTGTTGACGCTTTAACTCCTTCTTATTCATCGCTGCCGCCCTCATCCCTCATCCCTGCCATCGTCCCGGCTTTTCTTTTAGCTTCTGAACTTTCGCACGTAGGCGACCAGCGCCTTGATCTCGCTCTGATTCAATTTTCTTTTGAACGCAGGCATGCCGCCTTTTCCGTTGGCAACGATAGCAATCATTTCACGATTACTCTTGCCGTGCTCCTGCCACCAGCGAGCGCTCGTGAAATCCGGCGTGCCGTAAGTCTGGCCCAACGGCGTGTCGCCCTGACCGTCCGCGCCGTGACACCGAGCGCAATTCTGCGCGTAAAGCTCTTCGGTGTTTACTCTGCTAGATGTAGGGATTTTACTCGCGCCCGCGCGCGTTGCGCCAAAAAGATAAGTGCCGAAAAGAACCAGCGCCGCAACGAGCGCGCCCAACTTCAAAAACCTTCCCATTTCTCGAATCAATTCCTCGTTCTAAAGATTTACTGACCTTCGCCATGCGCGCCATTTGTCATGTCATGTACGTGAAAAAAGACGCTCTCGTTGCTCATCTCTGGATGGCGGCGCAGAAACTCGTTTGCGAGCGGCAACTCCGAAGGGTCTTCTTTCTGATCCGCAAAGATTCTTCCCTCGCGCCTGGCCTCGTCGTTCATCCCAAGCTTTCTATAGATGAGCATCAGGTTGTAATGCGCGCCCGTATCCTCCGGGTCAATCGCCAGGATTGCTTCGTAAGCGCTGCGCGCCTCTGTGTAATCATGCCTTATCTTGCAAAGCTCGCCCAGTTGTTGCAACGATACGCGGTCGCGTGGAAAGGCCACCAGAATTTTTCTGATATTCGCTTCGGCTGACTCCAACTGCCCGCGCTTTATCAGCACACGCGCCTGCTGGAATAGCGCGCGAGCGTTCGCAGGGTTCGCCTCGACGACTGCATCAAGAAGCTGCTCGGCGTCGTCATAATGGTCAAGCTCTATGAGCGCCATAGCGCGGTTGACCATAGCCATAGGACTATAGCGCTCGTCCATCTCAGCCGCGCGCCCAAAAGCCTCAGCCGCGAGCGCGTACTGCTTCTGGTCGAATAGCGCTATGCCGTAGTTGTTCCAGCGCCGCCAATCTGGAAACACTCCTCTCGTGTTTGGAGGCGCAGGGGCTTGCGGGCGGTTTTCGCCTATCTGAATCGCGTACTCGGTCGAAGCCATATTCGCAATCGGATAATCAACCGAATGACCCAGCGCATAATCGCTGAAGACGCGCGTGAAGCGGCGATAGCGCAGGCGCGCCGTCATGTGCAGAGCGCCCGATTGCATGTTAGCGGGAATCTTGAACCGGT
>DATHJK010000568.1:0-7624 GCA_035316225.1 Pyrinomonadaceae bacterium | reverse complement strand
GCTCGATAGCAGCGGGCGGGCGCGCATCTTCGAGGTCACAGTCTACGCTGCCGTGACCGTGCGCGACCAGCGCGAGAACCGCGTGCTCTACGACAACCAGAACTTCGTCTTTCGCGGCGACTTCGAGTTCGCCAGCGACCCGCGCACCTTCTTCAACGAAGAAGACCCCGCCGTGCAGCGCATAGCGCGCCAGTTCGCTGAATCCGTAGTCTCCACGCTCATCAACGGCTTCGGAGTGAACAACGAGAGATGAGCCTGCTCAAACGCGAAGACCTGCGCCGCGCTCTCAGAGAGAAGAAGATTGACCTGCTCTATCTGCTCTTCGGCGGCGAGAGCTACCTGCGCGATCTCGGCGCGAAAGCGATAACGGAAGAAGCCCTGCGCGATGCTCCGCTCAGGGAGTTCAATGAATCATCTTACAGCCTCTTGAATACAGATGTGCAGCAGGCGATCGCCGCAGCAGAGCAACTGCCGATGATGTCTAATCGTCGCGTAGTGCGCATCACGGATTTCACGAAATTGAACGATGCGGACGAGGCAGCGCTTGTGCGCTACATCGCGCGCCCGGTTGAATCCAGCGTCGTTATCTTCATAGCGGACGATCTGGACAAGAGGCGCAAGCTCACCAAAACGCTCATTGACGCTTGCACGGCGGTTGAGTTCGCGCCGCTCTCGGACGCGGAGCTTGCGGGTTGGGCCAAAGCCCGTTTGAAGGAGTTGAGAGTTGAGACGCACGAGCGAACCCTCCATCACATAGTAGCGCTTGTTGGAAGCGATGTGCGCCTGCTCTCGAACGAGCTTGAGAAGCTTGCTACGGCTGCGGCTGATACAGGCGCGATTACGATGGGCATGGTTGACGATCTGGTGGGGCGAGCGCGCACGCTCTCGAATTTCGAGCTTACAGACCACCTGATTTCGCGCGACCGAGGGCGAGCGTTACAGATTCTGCATCGTCTGCTGGATGACGGCGCAGAGCCTGTCATGCTGATTGGATTGATTGCGAGCAACTATCACCGTCTGGCTCTCGCCAAAGAATTGATGTCGCGTCAGGTGAACAAGGATGAAGTTTTCCGCCTGGTGAGCATGCCGTTTAGCAAGCGCGAAGATTTCCTTGCGACGGCGCGCCGCTCGGACGCGCGTGCTCTGGCGCACAGCATCAAACGCATAGCCGCCGCAGACCTCGCCATCAAAACTTCACTGGGAGGCAGTGGAGCATCGGGGGCGCGACTTCAGCTCGAAATGCTGGTCTGCGAACTCTCCGCCTGATCGAAATCAAGCGGCTTCAAATCCGGCTCGACCCAGCCAAGCCTGGCCTCGTCTGAATCAATAAGCTCCTTACTGTAATATTCAAAGATGAGTTTAGAGTTGCCGTAAAGTTCCAGAAGCTCGTTGATGACATCAGCGAGCGAGCGTCCTTTGCCTGTCGTGGCTAGAAAGTTTCCGGCAAGTTTCACCCAGAAGACGGTAATCGTCTCGTGATATTTCTGGCGGTCAACGGCATGAGCATCAAGAAACTTGTAGAGTCCACTGCGCATGCGCTTTGCAGCTTCATGCTCTGTCATCTTCGTTAAATAAACGGATGCGACCGCCAGATGATTGCCGTGACTGAATTGCGCCGGCTCTAACTCGCATGACTCGAACACGCGCACAAGCTCTTCCACCTCAGCATCGCTCTTGAAGAGGGATTCCACAAACATATTGTGTCTCCTTGTCTAAAGAAATACAAAAAGCGAGGCGAACCGAGTTCAATGCTCGATTCGCCTCGCTCTTGCGTTAATTTTAAAAACCGCTTACTTCGCCGTCGCTTTGTTTGCGCGCGCTGTTAGCCGTGATTTATGGCGCGCAGCAGCGTTTCGGTGCAGCACGCCCTTCTGCACGGCCTTATCAATCGTGGAGATTGTTTCGGGCAGAAGCCTGTTCACATCCTCGCCGCCACCTGAAAGCGCCTCGCGCAGCTTCCTGACTGAAGTGCGCAGGCGGCTGCGATTGCTGCGATTGATGTCGCGCCGCTTCTCGTTCTGGCGCATACGCTTTTCGGCTGATTTATGGTTCGGCATAGAAAACTCTCTTCTCTTGTCTTACGGTAAATAATAGTCCGCGCAAAAGGACGCGAATTTGTCCGTTAGCGCAAAGGGGAAAGTATAGAGTTCGCACGCGAGAGTGTCAAGGCAAGCCCCCGTTTCATTTGAGGTTGAAAGGTGCCGTATTGACACCCGCGCGCGGCCTGTAGTAGCGTCCCGTGCATAGAGATGCACGGGATTTCATCCACACCCTCATACCGCCGCAACCGGGTCACAATGCCGACCCACAGCAAGGAGATTCTGTCCAAAATTTGAAAAAGATTGAGCTTCCACCCAGAGGAATCGAGACGCTCTTCGGCGTCCACGACCAGAACATCAAATACCTGGAATCGCTCCTGGACGTGCGCATCAACGCACGCGGGCAAGATTTGACCGTTGACGGCGACCCTGAAGATGTCAAAACGGTCGAGCGTATCCTTGAAGATTTCTCAGACCTCTTCACAGAAGGCAAGACTTTTACCGATAAAGAACTGCGCGAAGCTTTCGCACAGATAGCCGAAGACCGCGCCTACAGTTTGCGAGACTACTTCACAAAAGCTCGCTTCAACCCCGCAGGCAAAAAGCAGGTCGCGCCGAAATCAGCGAACCAGCGCCGTTATATCGAAGCGATGCAGAATAGAGACATCGTGTTCGGAATAGGCCCGGCTGGTACAGGCAAGAGCTATCTGGCTGTGGCAATGGCTATACAAGCGTTAATGCAGAAGCAGGTCAGCCGCGTTATCCTTGCGCGCCCTGCGGTCGAAGCTGGCGAGAAGCTTGGATTCCTGCCCGGCGATTTGCAGGACAAAGTTGACCCGTACCTGCGCCCGCTCTACGACGCGCTCTTTGATTTAATTGACAGCGAGCGAGTGACGCGCCTTCTTGAAAAGCGAATTATCGAAGTAGCGCCGCTGGCATTCATGCGCGGAAGAACCTTGCAAAATGCCTTCATCATCTTAGATGAAGCGCAGAACACGACGAGCGAGCAGATGAAGATGTTCCTTACGCGCATAGGCTTCGACTCGAAGGCTGTCATCACTGGCGATGTGACGCAGATTGATCTTCCGGCAGGCAGACGCAGCGGCCTCATAGAAGCCGAACGCATACTCAAGGGCGTGGAAGGCATAGAGTTCGTCTACTTCACGGACAAGGACGTGGTGCGCCATCGTCTGGTGCAGATGATTATCAAGGCTTACGAAGAGCACACCGGCAAAAGTAATCTTTAATGGCTGATGCACTCTTAAGAGAATGATGATTGAAGTTGTAAATCGCCAGCGCAAAGTTCCGGTGGATTGCGAACTGTGGCGGGCGTTTACAGCCAAAGCTCTGAAAGTTGTTCCTGCGGGCGGCGCGGGCGTGACCGTCGCTTTTGTCTCAGACCATGCGATGCGCGAACTCAACAGGCGCTGGCGAGAAAAGGAAGGGACGACGGATGTGTTGTCGTTTCCCGCAGAGCAGGACGAGTTTGAAAAGCTTGAAGGCACAAGGCTGGGCGACGTGGTGATTTCGGTTCAACAAGCCATGCATCAGGCTGCGGAGCATGGCCTTGAGTTTGATGAAGAGGTCTCACAGCTAATCTTGCACGGCATCCTGCACCTGTGCGGCTACGATCACGAGACTGACGACGGCGAGATGAACCGTCTTGAACTCCGCCTTCGCCGCCGACTTGGAATATAATGAGCGTGAATCGTGAATCGTGAATCGTGAATAGAAAGAACAGCTTTTCTCTATTCACGATTCACGATTCACGATTCACGATTCTTTTATGCAACTGGAAATCGTAATCACGTGCCTGTTGCTCGTGGTGATGACGTTTCTCGCCACGGTGGATATGGCTTTCGGGCAGTTGAGCGACGTGGGGTTGCGCCGCCTTATAGGCGAGGCCGAAGACCGCTCGACGAGCACAAGCGATTTCCTTAAGGAGATTCTTGAAAATCGCCCGCGCTTTCGTTTCACTATATCGGCTGCGGTGCAAATCTTTCTGGTAGCCGTCTCCGTACTCATCACGACGATTACCCTTCACTGGTTTCCAATGGCTGACACGCGCCACATCATCGTCGCGCTATTTGTCGGTCTGGTCGTTGCTGGAATCTTTCGTCAGTTCATCCCGCGCCTCATCTCTCTTAGAAACCCTGAAGGTACGCTGCTGTTCCTGCTTCCATTCGTGCGCCCCTTTTATCGTATGCTCTCTTTCGCGGCAGACCCCTGGCACAGGACGTTCGACCGCATGCGGCGAGGAGGCCGCGAGTTTCCTACGGAGATGGGCGCGGAGATGGAGAATGAAGAGACTACTGGCGGCGACATACAGGCTTTCATTGACGTGGGCGAGGAGGAAGGGATTTTAGAGGAGGAAGAGGGCGAGCTGATTCATTCGATAATAGAGTTTGGCGACACGCGCGTGAGCGAAGTGATGACGCCGCGCACAGAGATAGTCGCTCTCCCGTTGACTGCCACCGTGTGCGAGGCGCGCGACGTGATGATTGAATCGAAATATTCCCGAATTCCCATCTACCGCGACCAGATTGATAACGTCGAAGGCATCATCTACGTGCGCGACCTGTTGCTGTGCTGGCCTGAAGGGAAAGAGGATGATTCCATAGAATCGCTCGTGCGCCCCGTTTACGAAGTGCCGGAGACGAAGCCCGTCGCAGACCTTCTGGAAGAGATGCAAAAGGCTCATGTGCAACTTGCGATTGTGATTGACGAGTACGGCGGAGTTGCAGGTCTGGTCACCGTCGAAGATATTCTGGAAGAGATTGTAGGCGAGATAGAGGACGAGGACACTGCTACGGAAGAGGTCATTGAGATAGTAGAGGCCGGTGACGGTTATTATGAAGTCGTAGGCTCTACCGAAATAGGGAAGATCGAGCGACTGTTTGACATGGAGATAGAGGACGACGATTTCACTACCATCGCAGGACTCGTCATCAGCGAATCGGGGTTTGTGCCGAGAGCAGGCACGCGGCTGAAGTTTCGCGGCCTGGACGTTGAGGTTCTGGACGCTGACGATAAACGGATCAACCGGCTCAGACTGCGCCGCGCAGTCGAAGAAGAATCTGAGGCCAATACAGTTACGCAAAGTTCAAGCGAGAAAGTTAAGGCCGCAATATGAAGCTTCGCAGTTTAGCTCAATTAATACACCCGCGCTTTCGTGGGCTTTCCGTTTGCGAAGCATGCGGGAATGATTTCACCTGTGGCGCGACTCTGGCGGGCTGCTGGTGCTCGGAGATAAAGTTGAGCGATGCAGTGCGCGCAGAGTTGCGTGAACGATACGAACGTTGCCTGTGCCGCGCGTGTCTGGAAAAATTGGCTGAAACGGGAAGGGAGCGGAATGGCTCGAAAGAAGAGCAAGTTCTTACAGGGAAAACGAATTGACCCTAAGCCTATAACGGCTGAGACTACGCTGGCCGATCTGGTTGACGAATCATTTCAGGCTTACAACGCTGCGCGCCTACGCGAGGCTTGCCAGCTTTTTAATCGAAAGATGCTGGAGCCAGAGGTCACGGTCGGGCTTTCAATCACAGGAGCGTTGACGCCCGCCGGGCTTGGCATCTCAGCGCTGATTCCGCTCATACGCGCGGGCTTCGTTGACTGGATAATCTCGACGGGCGCGAACCTTTATCACGACACGCACTTCGGCATTGGCCTCTCGCTTCACCAGGGCAACGCTCAGACCTCCGACATTTTACTGCGCCAAGAAGAGGTCGTGCGTATCTACGACATATTTTTTGATTACTCGGTTCTACTGGACACAGACGCATTCTTCCGAAAAATAATCGGGGGCGAAGAGTTTCAGCGCCCCATGTCAACGGCTGAGTTTCATTACCTGTGCGGTCGCTACGTGCGCGAGCGAGAGCGAAAGCTGGGGCTGGAGAGCAAATCGTTGCTCGGCGTCGCTTACGAATACGGCGTGCCCATCTACACATCTTCGCCTGGCGACTCTTCGATTGGAATGAACGTCGCCGCGAAAGCTCTACAGGGAAACAAGCTCGCGTTTGATCCGTCGCTGGACGTGAATGAAACCGCCGCAATCGTGCTCGCGGCCAAGCGCGGCGCGATTCACGGGCGCGGCGATAAGGGCAAGAAGCACGGCGGTCGCTCCGCAGTCTTTATCTTAGGCGGAGGCAGTCCGAAAAATTTCATGCTCCAAACCGAACCGCAGATTCAGGAAGTCTTAGGCATAGACGAGCGCGGTCACGACTATTTTTTGCAAGTGACAGACGCTCGTCCAGACACGGGCGGGTTGAGTGGTGCAACTCCGGGCGAGGCAGTCAGTTGGGGCAAAGTTGACCCTGACCGTTTGCCGGATGCAGTTGTGTGCTATGTTGATGCTACGGTCGCGCTGCCAATCATCACGGCGTATGCTCTGGCGAGACACGAGCCGCGCGAGCCTAAGCGACTTTATGACCGCCGCGAAGAGTTCATGGAACTTTTGATGTCGGAGTACAAGAAGTCGAAAAGACGGTGATGAGTGATAGGTGATAAGTGATAAGAGAAAAGCCGTGAATCGTTAATCGTAAATGGTGAATAGATAAAAGCTTTACTTCCATTTACTATTTACTATTCAACCTCTTATCACTTATTACTCATCACTTCCAGAGGGGCTATGGGTAAAACGATCACGGACGAACAGAAGAGGGTTAATTACGATTGCTCGAAGTGTCCTGCATACTGCTGCGCGATTTACGAGCGTGTGCAGGTGACGAAGCGGGACATTAACAGGCTGGCGAAGCATTTCGGCGTCTCGGTAGAAGAAGCAACGACTCGTTACACGAAAGTCTGGGGCAAAGAGCGCGTGCTGCGGCGCAAGAAGGACAGGATTTTTAAAGAGGCTTGCATGTTTCTTGACCCGGACACACGCGGCTGCACAATCTATCACGGACGCCCGACTGTCTGCCGCGAGTACCCGGCACGCACACGCTGCGTCTATTACGACACGCTTCAGTTCGAGCGCAGACAGCAGGACGACCCGGACGCGCTCCCGCTAGTCCAGTTAACTTTCCGCAAGGTGAGAAAGAAGACCGTAGCCAACCGCAACGGCAAAGAGCGAATCCTGGAGTGGAAGGAAAAGGAATAATAAACGATGGGTGATAAGTGATGAGTGATAAGTGATAAGATGGTGGATGAAAGCAAGGCTATCTTCCGTTCACGTGTTTACGATTCACGTCTTTTCTCTTATCACTCATCACTTATCACTTGAAAGAGGTGAAAAGATGCGAGAGTTTTTATCAAAAATGATTGGCCGGAAGATTGATGTTTATTGCGGCGGGTCTGCGAGTTTGCGCGGCGAAGTTGTTAAGGTTGAAGGTGACGTGCTGCACATACGGGATGAAGAAGACCAGATGTGCTTTATTGCGATTGAAAAGATCATCGTCGTATGGGAGGCGCGCGAGGAGGAGAAGCGCGCTGGCTTCGTCTCGGGCTTTTTGACTAATAACCGTTAAGCCCTGATTAAATCAGCTTCTATAATTAAGAAGGCCGACGCATCCTGGATTCATGCGTCGGCCTTGCTTGTTGAGCGGCAAGATTCTTTAACTCATTCGGCTACGTTTTGAACCGGGACG
>DATHJK010000567.1:0-2772 GCA_035316225.1 Pyrinomonadaceae bacterium | reverse complement strand
ATATCTTGCCCAGTAGACGTGAAATCCGTAGACGGTGAAGGCCATCAGCACGAAGAGCCATCTGAGCGCGCGCAACCCTCTGTTGGTCGCAGTCGAGCCAAGACGCTGCACAACCTCGTCCGGCAAATCCTGCGGAGCAATTGCCGCAAGCGAGGAACGCCTGCGCCTGTTACGCAGGAGCGACAGCAGAAGCAGAAGAACCATCAACCCCAGACCGCCCATGTAAACAAGGCTCAGGACGGCTGGCTGCCTTTCCGGCGAGGGGATAGCCTCGGCGGCTGCGTTGTTAGCGTTTGCAACCTGGAGAAGAAGAAAGTAGATCATACCTTGTTCGACACTTCCTATGGATTGAACTCTATCAAGTGGTTCAATCTGAAATTAAGCGGCAGAAACAGATCGTCCTTAATTCCCTGACTGACCCGCTACTGAATTCTATGGAAACGTACTTCTACATCACCGAAGCCCACAACGTCGCCATCATCAACCTGTCTGGCTTCGCTGTAAGCAATGCGCCGACCATTTATGAACGTGCCGTTGGTCGAGCCTGTGTCGGCGACCAGAATCGTGCCCTCCCTGTTCATCAAGAGCGCCGAGTGAATCTTCGACACACTGTTGTGGCGAAGACATAGATCGTTGTCTGTGCCGCGCCCCACGCTCAATCGCCTGCCGCCGGGTTTGAATGTCAGGGGGACTTCGCGCGTCTGGTCGTTAATGATTACGCGCGCTGTCATATGAACATCTGGAATCGGCGGAGAAGCTTTTGGTATGTTCGGCGTGCCTAGTTTCTCTTTGCGCGCGCGCGCCTCGTCCTGCTCGCGCAACTCGTCTTCAAACTCCCCGAACGTGGGAAGCACAGATACGCCGGAAGTGAATATGTCAACTTCCGTTTCCACTCGAACCGGCGCGAGCGTTCGATAGCGCTGGTCGTTGATGTGATCAATAGCGGCGGCTAGAACTTCGTGCTCAAGCTCTTTGATGATTTCGGGCGGAGCTTCCGAATGAGTGCCCCACTCGACTTTGAGCTTCATCAGGTGAGGCACTATGCGCCCTTTTGCGCCCTCGTCCCGCACGCGCTCGTCAATCAGATGTTTCATTCGTTCTATGAGCTTGGAGGTTGTCAGTCCCGTCGTTGAAAGTGTCTCGCGCCCGAGCTTGCGGTCAACCGCCGCGCCCATGCCTTCCAGCACACGGCGCAACAGTCTTTCGGGAAGAGCCTCTTCGCGCTTCTTTTTCTCTTTTGATTTATCTTCGTCCGCCATATTTAATTGAAAACGAACAGATGCGAAAATTTATGACGCCCTCAAACGAGCAGAGTCAGGATGCGCCGGTTATAAATTTCATGACCTTTAGTTTGGATTACTTGCTGCGCCCCCATTCTAGCCGAAAAATGCAGCGCGCGAAAAGCTTAATGGAATGGAAAAAGAGAGTTTATCGTCGGAAACAGCCTGACAAGTTTCCGTGCGTGACACAAGGAGTCAGCCGGCAAAGATGGCGATAGAGTGAAGCCCTGTGCGGTAAGCGCGGACAAAATGCTCTACGTCTCACCCCTCTGACGCGCAGCTTCGTAAAGAATAATTCCGCAAGCTACAGCCGCGTTCAGGCTCTCTACAGGCTGCCGCATTGGAATGCGTATGGATTCGTCCGCAGCGTTTATTTCTTCGACTGTAAGCCCGCTCGCTTCAGGGCCGATGATGATTGCTCGCGGTTCTGTCCAAGTAATTTCGGAAAATGTTTTTGTGCCAAGCGCCGCTGTTGCCACGGTGCTGATGCCGCGCTCCCTGCACCACAGAAGGGCTTCCCCATATTCCGCCCCAAGCCATAAAGGCATACGAAAAGTTGACCCCATCGCGCCGCGAAGAGCTTTCGGGGCGAAAAGATAGGTCGTCCCTGTTGTAGCTATCAACGCAGTTGCGCCTGCTGCCTCAGCAGTTCTCAAAATAGCCCCGGCGTTCGACGGGTTGTTCATTCCGTGAACGATGACGACGAGCGGCGTGGTGTCGAGATCATTTTCTAAAATCTCTTTCCCGGTCAAAGGGCGTCGCGCGATCAGGATGATGCCCTGCGTAGCTTTCGTGGCAGAGATTGAGTTCATCACCTTCTCGCTGATAATGGAAACCCTTAGCCCGCGTTGACGAATCTCTTCAAGAAGCTGAGAGCTTCGTTCATCATCCAGAATCTTTTCAGTAGCAAGCGCTTCGTGAATCCACAGATCGGCCAGCAGAGCTTCCTCGCAAAGCCGCACGCCTTCAATGAAAATATCTTTACGAATCTTACCATCGCGCACCTGACGCGCGAGGCGTATGCGCGAATTGCTGCGATTCATGATGATTTTTGATGAAATGCTCATTCGTCAAAAACTATCTCGACCCAGATGGGCCAGTGATCGGACACGCCCGGAAATCTGGACACGCCCCAGCGGGTTGCGCTCGCGCCGCGAAGGAATATCCAGTCGGGATGAAGGCGAATCAGTCCTGCGCGCCATGTTGGAATGCGGTCGGGGAAGGGGGTGATAAATCCGCGCGACTCCATGAAGCGGCGCACCTTTTGGCAGGACTTTCTGCTCAGGGTGTTAAAGTCGCCTGCTATGGCTACCACACCGTCCAGATTTTCGGCTCTCTCTAAAATCGCTTCGTGCTGCTCAAGTTGCTCGTCTATAGTTGCGTGCGGGTCAATATGCGCGTTGAATAGATGCAGGTCGCGCGCTCCAAACTTAAAATGCGCGTAGAGCGCAAGACGTGGCCGCCAGGCGCATTCGTGCCAGGGCAGATCGAT
>DATHJK010000566.1:0-3113 GCA_035316225.1 Pyrinomonadaceae bacterium | reverse complement strand
CGTCAATGAACGTGCGACCTATCTCGACCTTGTTGACGACGCGCGCCGTCTCGCCGTCCAATTCAAGAACGTCGCCGTTTTCAATAAGCACTACGTTCTCTTCATCGTAGCCCAGATGATTTTTAACGAACTCTTTATGGCGAAAGAGCATGCGATACTCGCCGTGAATGGGCACAACGTATTTAGGCTTGACCGCCTCGGTCATTATCTTGATGTCTTCCTGCGACGCATGGCCGCTGACGTGAACGAGCCGCCGCTTCTCTTCAATGATGTTCGCGCCTCGCTTGTAAAGCGCGCCTATCATGCGCGAGATTGCTCGCTCGTTGCCGGGGATTATTCGCGCAGAGAGAATTACCGTATCTCCATCCTCAACGGTAAGCCCTTTGTAGCTCTGGTTCGCCATCTGCGAGAGCGCCGCGCGCGACTCGCCCTGCGAGCCTGTGACAAGGAAAACAATCTCGTCGTCGCCAAGCGATTTCGTTTGATTAAGCGAAACGAGCAGGCCGTCATGTATGTCCAGATAGCCGAGCCTGTCCGCTATCTCAACGTTCTTCAGCATTGAACGACCCAGCACACAGACTTTTCTGCCGAACTGCTGCGCAACGTCGAACACTATCTGAAGACGATGAATCGAAGAGGCGAAAGCCGCGACGATGATGCGCCCACTGGCTTCTGAGAAAATCTCTTCAAATGCAGGGATGACCGCGCGTTCCGAAGGCGTGCGACCCGGAACTGTTGCGTTGGTCGAATCCGAAAGCAGCGCCAGAACACCCTCCTGCCCGTAGCGTCTTAGCGTGCGCAGGTCAATCGGCTCGCCTATCACAGGGGTTTCGTCAACCTTGTAATCGCCTGTGTGTATGATAGTGCCTACAGGAGTTTGAATCGCCAGCGAAAAGCAATCAATGAGCGAATGCGACGCGCGTATGAACTCGACCTTGAAAGGGCCTATCTCCACTACCTGGCGCGGCTCTACTCTATGAACCAGCACGTCGCCAAGTATTCCGTGTTCATCGAGTTTGCTGTCCGCAAGCCCGGCTGTGAAGTGCGAGGCGTAAACCGGCACGTTGAATTTTTTGAGGATGTATGGAAGCGCACCTATGTGGTCTTCGTGACCGTGCGTGAGAACGATTGCCGAAAGATTCTCGCGGTACTCTTCCAAAAAATCGAAATCGGGAATCGAGACATCAACCCCGTAAGCGGACTCTTCCGGGAATCCCATCCCTGCGTCAACGACGATCATATCGTCGCCGTAGCGCATAGCCATACAGTTCATCCCAAACTCGCCTATGCCGCCAAGCGGGATGAGTTCCAAAACATTACCCACGATATTTTCTAACTCTACTCTCCTATTACAGACTGAACCATGCGCTTCGCATTATCGAAACATGCGCGGAAGAATTAAGCCAGATAGTATAACATAGAAGGGATGAGGGCAGAGGGACGATGGAAAGGGATGAGGGATGAAGGATGAGGGATGAATAAGAAAGAGTGAATACGTCAGTATACAATTAGCTCAACCCATTTCATCCCTCATCCCTTCTTCCATTGACATCCGGTTCAGGTTAGATTAGAAAACATTTCGTTCCGATATATGAACATAATTTGTATTAGCGATTTGTCAAACTAAAATCTGAGGGGGCGGAAGATGACCTACGTAGTTGTTGAAGATTGTGTGGACTGCAAATATACGGATTGCGCGGCGGTCTGTCCCGTAGAAGCGTTTCACGAGTTGCCGGATCGTCTTTATATTAACCCGGAGACTTGTATTGATTGCGATGCGTGCGTGCCTGAGTGTCCCGTTGAAGCTATCTTTGCGGATTCGACGCTGCCAGACCATTTCGCTGATTGGCTGGAGATGAACGCCACGGCTGCGGAATATCCTATCATCAGCGCGAAGATTCCGGCGCTGCATGGCCCCGGATGTAAAGGGCCGGAAGAATAGCTGCGTGTGCTTTCTGATTCTCAGATCAGCTAAGCGCTCGTGCCAGTTCTATCCATTCTTCAAGGGTGAGAGTTTCGGCGCGACGTTGGGGCAGGACGCGGGCGGAATCAAGCAAGAGATTTGCACCGCCCGCTTTTTCAATACGCTCTCGCAGACCTTGAGGCGCGTTTCGCAGATTATTCAGGATCGTCTTGCGTCGCTGAGCGAAACCTGCGCTTACCACCTTCCAGAGCAACGCCTCATCCGTTCCTGCTAAAGCCTCGTGCTTTCCGGGGCGCATACGCACGACCGTGCTCCAGACTTTCGGCACGGGACGAAACGAGGTAGGAGCCACGTCAAAAAGCGATTCGGCTTCTGCATAAGCTTCGACAAGGACGGTGAGAAAGCCGCGCTCGCGCGTTGCGGGTTTGGCTGTGATTCTTTCAACCACCTCGCGCTGCAACATCAACACCATCTCCGACAGGCACGAATGATGCTCAATCAGTCGTTGCAAGATGGCAGTCGAAATGTAGTAGGGAAGATTGGCTACGACGCGAGCGCTTTTTTCAGGCTCGATGATCGAACAGAAATCTGCTGCGAGCGCATCAGCTTCCATGAGCCTTAGATTTTCCCGCCCTGCAAATTTTTCTTCGAGAAGCGGAACGAGGTGGCGGTCAAACTCAATTGCAATGATTCGCGCGCCGCTGGAAACCAACCTTGATGTAAGCGCCCCATGCCCCGCCCCAATCTCGATTATCGTCTCGCCTTCACGCGGAGCGACCGCGCCTATGATTCTGTCAATCACACGCCCGTCAACCAAAAAATTCTGACCTAAACTCTTTTTAGCGCGCAGAAGAAAAGCAGGGATGAGGGATGAGGGATGAGGGAAGATGGAAGGGCGGAGGGATGAGGGATGAGGGATGAATAAGAATGAGTGAATGCGTCAACACGCAATTGACTCAATCCATTTCATCCCTCATCCCTCATCCCTCATCCCTTACTTATCCCTCATCCCTCCGCCCTCATCCCTTCCTCCTTTTCAGGTATCCTGTGATTTCGATGTCTTCACCGCGAGGCATGACTTCTACGTCGCGTAATCTGAGGGCATCTGCCATTCTCTCAGCGCCTTCGCCTACGATTGCCGATGGCGCGCCGCGGCCACCAATGATGATGGGCGCTATGAAGAAGGTGG
>DATHJK010000565.1:0-2907 GCA_035316225.1 Pyrinomonadaceae bacterium | reverse complement strand
CCGCTCAATGAGCCGCGCCATGTAATTTACCACTGCCACCATGCGACCATACTCCATACGCATGGGGCCTACGACACCGAGCGCGCCCGTAGCGCCCTCAGTGCCTATTCTATACGGGGCTGTAATGATAGTGCAGCTTTGCAAAAACGGCGCAGGGTTCTCGCGCCCGATTACAACCTGCACGTCGCTGCCGAAGACCTGATCGCGCGAGACACACTCGTTCAGGATTTTAACTAGCTTTGATTTCTCTTCAAATGCGCGAAAAAGTTCGTGCATTCTTTCAAGGTCTGCAAAATCAGGAAGGGTTAGGATATTCGATGCACCGTCAACATAGATTTCGCCGGTCGTAGCCTCTTCACCTTCAAGGCTTCGCTCGCAGAGAAGTATGGCGTTTCTGAGCAGATTGTCGTAAAGCGCCTTCTCCTCGCGCATCATCTCTACAATCTCCGCTCGTATCGTCGCAAGACTCTTTCCGCCGAACTCCGTGTTCAGGTAACGAGCCGTGCGCTCCAACTCCTCCTGGCTCAAATCCTCATCCATGAAAATGATCTTGTTGTAGATGATGTTCGACCCCGAAACCAGAACAACCAGAATGCGGCTGTCCGCGAGCCGCAGGAACTCAATGTGATTGAGCACGTTGTCCGCGAGTGATGGCGAAATCACAACGCCGACATTTTTCGAGAGCGCTGAAAGCAGATGCGAAGTCTTCATCATCAATCGGTCGGGCGCGGAGGCAGATGTGTCGCCTCCCGATGGATTCAACAGCGAATTGATGGCTGCCAGATCGGCTTTTGAAAGACGCGCATTGTCGAGCATGTTGTCAACGTAGAAGCGATAGCCTTTGTCGGTCGGGACTCTCCCGGCTGAAGTGTGCGGCTGCTCTACCAGTCCTGCGTCCTCCAACTCGCCCATGACGTTGCGAATCGTGGCCGAACTCCACCCGGCAGCATGCGCGAATCTGTCTGAGATTGTGCGCGACCCTACAGGCTCGCCCGTCACCAAATGTTCGTTGATGATAGCGGCGAGCACAGCCTGCGAGCGAGCCTCGGGCATCTTCGCACTTAGTTTCGAGCTGGTTGCGCTACGAACAGTCATTGTATGTCGAAAGCTGGAGGCTGCGCGCTTGAGAGTAGCTCTGGGATAGGCGCGCGCACCTGAAGGGTAAGCCCCAAAAGATAGTATAACGATTTGAGAAGCCGACCGCAAAGCCCTTTTTTCACAAAACCAAATCTGTTTTTCATAACGAGGCGAGCCGCATAATTTCAGTCAGGACAAAGGGTTAGCGTGCGCTCGGGCGATTTACCCACAGCTATTGGTCTAAAGCATTGAAAAGCCTGGCCTTAGCCAGCCCGGCCTTTCGTCCTTTTATTGGCCCAACATTGGCCCATGCTGCCATTTGCCGACAGGTCAACGGCTTAGCCCCGCTTTTTTTTAAATCGATTGACGCCATTCATCCCCCCCCGTAATATCAGCTTTGACACGAGGTCTCGTTTCCAAAGTCCAAACCGGCAGTTTAAAGCAACCAACCGGTGCCGGATTTTCGACTTCAACCGAGACAGGGCGTTCGCGTTCAGGCGCGTGACCCGTGCGAAGGGTTTCTCCATGCAGCAGCCAAACAGTTCTCCAGTCAATTTTTTCGTTGACGCATTTCGGCAGACAGCCGGTGATCGAACCGTGCCCGAAATCGAAGTAAAGTTCGCCGGGCTGCATCACTCTATTCGCGTGCGCTCTGGCCGCGTGTACGTCCGTCTCTCAGACATCTTCAAGAACGCTCCGGCAAACGTTCAGCGTGCGCTTGCATTCATACTCGTCTCAAAACTTCTAGCGCGCAAAGCTCCCGAAGTCCACGAGCGCGTTTACCGCGAATACGCTTTCTCTCCAGAAATTCTGCGAGCATCCGATATAGCCAGACAAAAGAGCGGAAGGAAGAGGATTTCAACTGCGCGAGGCCGCGTGTATGATCTGGACAAAATGTTCCAGAAACTGAACCGTCGCTATTTCGACGGAGAGATTGCAAGGCCAGTGCTCACATGGTCGCTCAGGAAGACGCGACGAATCATGGGCCATCACGACGCAGCGCACGACACGATTGTCATTAGCAAGACGCTGGATTCTACTGAAGTGCCGGAGTGGTTTGTCGAGTTCATACTTTTCCACGAGATGCTTCACATCAAGCACCCTGCGCGCTTGATCAAGGGCAGGCGCTACTATCACACGAACGCTTTCCGCACAGAAGAACAGAGTTTCCCTTACTATGAAGAGGCTCAGGACTTTCTGGATAGATTGGCCCACCAGCACCACTTTCTTCGCGCTCGCGCCGCGTGAAACCGGTAAAACATTTTCTGGAACTTTACTGCCCTCTGAACGTAAACACAGACAGGTAGGTGGGCTCCTCCAGGGAAGAGCGAGTGAGCGACCTGCGTGATGCGTCAATTCCCTCCGACTCGTCCCGCAGGTCACTCACTCGCTCATCATTTTTTCAGTCAGAATCATCCCTATATCAAGATGTGGACGCAAACCGCGCGGGCTGGACAAGAAGCCCCATTGGTCGTTAGACTACCCGGTTTGCTAGGAGGGCAAAACGTCATCCTTAGAGAACGCGCCCACGATTGCGGGCCGAAATTTTTGATACGGAGATTGATCTTTTATTATGGCTATACCGGCAACACAGATTCGGCGCGGAATGGTTATCCTCTTCGAGGGACAGCCGTGCAAAGTTATAGAATTTCGTCACCATACCCCCGGCAACTTGCGCGCGATGGTGCAGACGAAACTGCGCAACATTCGCACAGGCTCGTCCTTCGAGCACAGGTTTCGCTCAGCAGACACAGTTGAGCGCGCGATCCTCGAACAGCACGAGATGGAATATCTCTACTCGGACGGCTCGCACCATCACTTCATGAACAC
>DATHJK010000564.1:0-3252 GCA_035316225.1 Pyrinomonadaceae bacterium | reverse complement strand
CGGTTTTTCTGGCAGCAGGGTTGCTTGTCGGCGCATCTGTCGCTTCGAGCGGTTCGGTCGGCTACGTAGGGCTTGTTGTGCCGCACCTTGTCAGGCTCTCTTTCGGTGGAGACAACCGCTTGGTTATTCCGGCTGCGACGATTGCAGGCTCAATCTTCGTAGTGACGGCTGACACGCTGGCGAGGACTCTGATTGCGCCGCGCGAGCTTCCGGTAGGCGCAATCACGGCGCTCGTCGGTGCGCCGCTCTTCATCTACCTGCTAAAGAAAGGTTAGAGGCTGAACCGAAGATGCTTGAGGCGCGTGATGTAAGCGTCAGGTACGGAGAGCGTGAAGCTCTGGCTCGCGTCTCGCTCGTCGCTTCGCCCGGCAAAGTTGTCGCCGTCATAGGCCCGAACGGTGCTGGGAAATCAACATTGATGCGCGTCCTCAACGGCGCGATTCAACCTGCGAGCGGCGAAATACAGTTGGATGGCAGGTCGCTTGCTCATTACTCGCGCAGAGCCGTCAGCCGCCGAATCGCAGTAGTCGCGCAGGAAGCCGAGCTTCGTTTCCCCGTCACTGTCATGGAGTTTGTGCTTGGTGGCCGCTATGCATGGTCGAACACGGGGACGTGGGGTTGGGAGACCTTTGATGATCTGGAAGCTACGCGCCGGGCGCTCAGCGAAACGGAGATGGAAGATTTTTCAGGAAGATTGATGAACGAGCTTTCGGGCGGCGAGCGTCAGCGCGCAGTGCTGGCACGCGCTCTGGCAAGTGAAGCGCACATACTTTTACTGGACGAGCCGACAGCGAATCTTGACCTTGCGCATCAAGCGGCGATGCTCTCTCTTGTGCGATTGAGATGTGATAGCCGTAATGCTGCGGCTGTCGTCGTAACGCACGATATAAATCTGGCGGCAGAGTTTTCAGACAGAGTTGTTCTACTAAAAAACGGAGAAGCGCTGGCAAGCGGCAGCCCGCGCGAAGTGCTGACAGCCGAGATGCTGAACAGGCTTTTCGAGATCGAAGTTCTAGTGGACGCGAACCCTGTTTCGGGCGCGCCACGCATCACGCCTGTGCACCGCAGCACAGGCATTTCCAATTAACACGGGCGACGAATCAGGGAAGGCGGTGAAAATCCGCCACTGCCCGCGCAACTGTAAACGGCGACAATGCCCCGCAATCAAAAGCCACTAGAAAAGCAGGGATGAGGGCGGAGGGATGAGGGATGAAATGGGTTGAGTCAATTGCATGTTGACGTATTCACTCAATCTTATTCATCCCTCATCCCTCCGCCCTCATCCCTTCTGGGAAGGCGCGAGGTGTTGGCGATTCCTTTCGGTGAATCAAAGCCGCGAGTCAGGAGACCTATTCGCTCTAGCCCCTTTAAGGCTCGCACTGCGACGGGCAGGAGAAGCTGAAAGATGAACGATAAGACTCAAGCTACGAAGATTTCACAACATTCCGTCTACAAAAATTTTCTGAAGCTGCTCATGGTGCTTCTGTTTTCGATTGCTTTGCAAAATGTAGTTTTCGCGCAGGGCGCGTCGAAGATAACGGGACACGTTACGGACGAGCGAGGGGCTGTGATTCGAGGGGCAGAAGTTCGCCTGCGCTCGCGCGAGGGCTTGAAACTTTTCGCGCGCACTGACGAACAGGGCATGTACGCATTCAACGGTGTGGGTCCGGGCGATTACATCGTAGAGGTTAAGTCACGCGGCTTCGCTCCGCAGACCACCGAAGAGTTTCACTTCGAGCGCGGTCAAGTGGTCTCGCGCGACCTGATGCTGGGCGTTGCGGCTTTGAGCGAGAGCGTTGTAGTTGTCGCTACGGATACTGCGCAGCGCGCTGATGAAGTCTCGAAATCGGTGACGCTTCTTGAAGATCAGGAGATCGAAGCTGGAAGGGAAGTGACGCTCGCAGAAGCTTTGCGTGGAACGCCCGGCCTTCGCGTTCAGCAACAAGGATCATACGGCGCACTCACCGTCTTACGTTTTCGCGGGTTGAGGAATTTTGATACTGCGCTGCTTTTAGACGGGCTTCGCGTGCGCGACGCGGGCGACATCAACGGCTCAGCCGCGCCCTTCTTCAGCGACCTGCTGCCCGCATCGCTAGACCGCGTTGAAATCCTGCGTGGCTCAGGCTCTTCCATCTACGGCACGAACGCCATCGGCGGCGTTATCAATCTGGTGCCGCGAACCGGTTCGGGCGAGCCTCGTTTTGAAGCGGGCTTTGAAGCGGGCAGCCTGCGTCTCTTTCGTGAAAGGGTGCAAGGCTCTGGCGGCGTTGGCAACCGCGCAGGCTTCAGCTTCGGCCTGACCAGGATTGATGTGCGTCGCGGCGTTGATGGAAACGATGAATACGGGAACACAGGCGGCGGCGCTCGCTTTCAATTCAACGCGACGCCTTCCATTTTGTTGAGCGCAAACTTTTACGGCACCATCTCGAACGCAAGAGTCAACGACAGCCCCGTAGCGCTTCCGGCAGCTTTCGCATCGAGCGAAAGAAACCCGCGCGCCATAGAGGGCGTGACCTTTCAACCGGACATCAACAACCCTGATGAGGGGCGCAGAAACCGTCTGCTCGTAGGCTCTGTGAAATTGTCGCATCGCGTGAACGATCTTCTTTCCTACTCGCTCGCCTATCAGCGCGTCTCTTCTCACCGGCGCAACTACAACGGCCCACGCATTGACCCGCGCTTCTCACAGTTCTACCCGTTCGGCGACTTCGAGTTCAGCAACACAAACAACGGGTTGACCGACACATTCGACGCACGCGCAAATCTTCGCCTGGGACGAAAGAATCTTGCAACAGCCGGATTTGAAATGGAGCACGAGCAGCTATTTCAATCTTCGATTCCTTCGTTCAGCCCTGTGAATAACACGACGGACAGGCAGCGTACTTTCGCGGTCTTCGGGCAGGATCAGATTTTTCTGCTGCACGAACGCCTGCAAATTTCGCTCGGCGTGCGCGAGCAGTTTTATAGAATTAGCGCGGCAGATCGCCCTGGGCAGTTGAGCGGCGTTACGGCGGAAAGCTCTGTGACCGGCGACGGCTCTATAGCCTACTTCATACGCTCGACCGCGACGAAGCTTCGCGCGCACGTTGGCAACGGCTTCCGCGCTCCGTCTCTTTTCGAGAGATTTGGTGAAGGGGCTTTCGGTTCGGCAGGACTCGCGCGCTTCGGTGACCCTACGTTGCGCGCCGAACAGTCTGTGAGCGTTGACGGCGGCTTCGATCAGCGTTTGGGAGACGAGCGCGTGAGATTCGG
>DATHJK010000563.1:0-6558 GCA_035316225.1 Pyrinomonadaceae bacterium | reverse complement strand
GCGGCATCGGCTACGACGAGAACGGAAAGACTTTCGCAGGCATGGGCGTGGACGCGGCTGATTACGATAACGATGGATACCCGGACATCTTCATCACTGCGCTGTCGAACGAGACTTACCCGCTCTATCACAACAACGGCGACGCCTCTTTCACTTACTCAACGAACACTGCGGGCGTAGGCCAGATAACGCTGCTCTATTCGGGCTGGGGCACGAAATTCATTGATGCCGATAACGATGGACTCCGCGATATTTTTGTCGCGCAGAGCCACGTGCTGGATACAATAGAGCGCACGTCGAACTATTTGAAGTACAAACAGACACCGCTGCTGATGAGAAATACCGGAAGAGGATTCGTGAACGTGTCCGCATCTGCGGGCGCTCCGTTTCTTCAATCCTTCGCGGCTCGCGGCGCGAGCTTCGGCGATCTAAACAACGACGGGCAGGTTGATATAGTGCTCGGTGTGCTGGACAGCGCGCCCGTCATCTTTCGCAACAAGGGCACGGGCAATCACTGGATTGGCCTGTCGCTCGCGGGCGTGAAATCCAATCGTCAGGGCATAGGCGCGCGTGTGATAGTGACGGACGCCGGTAACCGCCAGCAGATTTTCGACGTATCGAGCGCGGGCAGCTATATCTCCTCGAACGATTCGAGAATAATAGCGGGCTTAGGCCAATCTGCTGGCGTAAAGTCAATCGAGGTGCGCTGGCCCGGCGGCAAATCGCAGCGCGTCCTGAACCCTGCGATTGACCGTTACATGACAATCAGAGAAGAAAGATAAATCGAAATGATGAAGAGAAAGCTTCTTCTAATCACTATCTTGATTCTGGCAAACTCTTTCGTCGCTCATGCGCAGCAAGAGGGCGCGCCTTTTATCAGCAGGTTCGCGCTGCCCGGAAGAACATGGGCTGTCCAGATGCAGACGGACGGTTTTGTGCAGCAAGGCCGCCGGATTATAGACGACGGCGAAGGGCGCTACGTGATAGGCCAGAACGAGACGACGAACATGGTCATCTCAATCTTTCTGGAGAAAGCGCCGAAGCAGGGAGACAGTCTGGCAGCACGCGAGTATTACTGGAGCCGCGAGCGCCGCTCGCCTTTCCACATGGAGAGCGTGAAGATGTCCGAGATGGGGCCGCTCGCAATCGTAGAGTACATGGTCAGAGAGGCCGAGGGCTTAACGGTCAACCAGAAGAACTATCACGTCTATCTTGCAAGGGAAGATGTCTGGGTTGACATACATCTATCGAAAATCAACTACACGCACGCAGACGATGATCTGTTCGCTTCCGTTTTGAGGTCAATAAAAATTGACGAGCATTACACGACGCCGCGCATGCTCTACATAGAGTACGGCAGCCATTTCTACCAGCAGGAAAATTATCGCAAGGCTATAGAGCATTACCGCGCAGCGCTGGAGATGGAGCGCCGCCAGCCCATTCTTGACGAGACTATGTTTCGCGTTCTCGTTGATAATCTTGGCATGGCCTACGGCATATCCGGCGACCTGGCTAATGCCAAAGCCACTTTCGAGTACGGATTGACGAGGGATGCAACTTATCCTCTCTTCTATTACAATCTGGCTGCGACCTACGCCGAGATGAACGACCTGGACAACGCCATCGCTTATCTCAAGAAGGCTTTTCAGTACAGAAACAACATAATCCGGGGCGAGCATATGCCGGACCCGCGCACAGATTCATCTTTCAAGCGCTTCTTGCAGAACGAGAGATTTCGCCAGACGCTCAGAGAGATAGAATGAGCGCCACATCTCGAAAAAGTTTTCCAGATAAAAAGGTAGCGGCTCAAGCGTGAAATTTTCATCCCGGTATTTATCGAAGCGATAATTCTGAGATTGACACACTCTGCTCATCTACAAGCAGTCTTAACCTGAAACCAACCAGTTCGATAAAATGTTCTTTACGCAATCATCACCCCTACGCAAAACACGCGCGCTCGCGATAGTGGCAATCTCCCTTCTGATTTTAATGCCGCTCGCGTCGTCCGCTCAGAACCCTCAACCTCGGCCTTCGCCATCTCCAACACAATCGCAGGGGATGGGCGGAGTCTCAACAGGCGCAACCGTCAATTACACTTCGCGTCGAACGATAGGCATCACAGACCCGCGCGCGCCCATGATTTTTGAAGACGTGACGCAGAAGACTGCGCTCGCAAAATTCAAACACCTTTCGGGAAGTCCGGCGAAGAATTACATACTTGAAGGCGTGTCTGGCGGCGTCGCAATCTTCGATTACGACAATGACGGGCTGCCGGACATTTACATCCTGAACGGCTCGACCATAGACATAATGAGGGCTGGCGGCAAAGCTCCGCACGCTGCGCTCTATCACAATCTGGGCAACTGGAGGTTTGAAGACGTGACTGACCGCGCGGGTGTTGCGAACGAGCGCTGGGGAATGGGCGTGGCCGTTGGCGATTACGATAATGACGGAAAGCCGGACATTTTTGTAGGCAACTACGGCGTCTCGCGCCTCTATCACAACAACGGCGACGGAACATTCACAGATGTTGCCGAGCGCGTGGGCGTTGCGCGCAAAGGATGGAGCGAGGGAGCTACGTGGGGCGATTACGACGCGGACGGGCGACTTGATCTGTTCGTGCCGGGCTACGTCGAGTTCGATCTTGATAGTCTGCCGCCGAACCCCAGCGAGGCGAGCCGACCGGGAAGCGTCGGACAGAATTTTTGCCAGTTCCGTGGCACGCCCGTCTTGTGCGGCCCGCGCGGTCTTCGCGGCGAGCAGGACACTCTCTATCATCAGAAGCAGGATGGAACTTTTGAAGATGTGAGCGTCAAGGCCGGGGTTAACGACCCGCAGCGTTACTACGGTTTTTCATCAGCGTTCGTCCACGTTGACGAAGACGATCTACTGGATTTGATGGTCGTCAACGATTCGACGCCGAAACTGCTCTACATCAACAAGGGCAACGGAACGTTCGAGGAAGTGGGCTATCCGTCGGGCGTTGCTCTGAACGAGAACGGGCGCGAGCAGGCCGGGATGGGGCTGGCCGTTGGCGATTACGACAACGATGGTCGCATAGATTTCTACATCACAAACTTTTCAGACGACTCGAACGTGCTCTATCACAACGACGGCAGCGGCAACTTCACGGACGTTACTTTCCAGGCAGGTCACGGCGAATCAACCTATCCTTTTCTTGGCTGGGGAACTGACTTCATTGATTTCGACAACGACGGCTGGAAAGATATTTTCGTGGCGAACGGCCACGTCTATCCATCAGTTGACCAGCACCAGTGGGGCACAAGCTACGAGCAGCAGCCGCTTCTGTTCAGGAATCTGAAGAACGGAAAGTTCGAGCGCGTGGGCGCAGCGCCGGGTAGCGGTCTTGCCGAAAGCTGGTGCAGTCGCGGTTTAGCCATAGGCGACCTTGACGGTGACGGACGCCTCGACGTTGTGCTCAATAACATGGATGCCGCGCCGAGCATTCTCAGGAACGTGACGGCGAATCAGGGCCACTGGCTCGAACTGCGTCTCGTCGGAGATGTTTCCAGAAAAAGCCCGCGCGACGCTACGGGCGCGGTAGCTTATTTGACTGTAGGAAGCATGCGCCAGCGCGTTGATGTTGTCAGCGGCGGAAGCTTCGCATCGTACAACGACCCGCGCCTTCATTTCGGGCTTGGCCCGGCAACGAAAGTTGATCGTCTGGAGATTCACTGGCCGGGCGGCGCTACGGAAACTTTCGACGTTCCCGGCGTGGACAGAGTTCTCGTAATCACACAGGGCAAGGGCGCACCGAACAGGTGACAGGCCGAGTGCTTATTTCAAAACCTCTTTACGAGCTTAGAACTTTTCTTAGCGCCTCCAGCGTCTTTGCGTGAAACTCTATCTCACGCAAAGAAGTTTTGAATCTGGCTTTATCATAAACTTTTTTCTTCTAACCTCTTTTTCGGTATACAATCATGCGTTTAGTTCTCACCCTCGCCTTGAGTGGTTGACTCTTTCGGAGCAGAAACGTTGCGACGAATCGATCTAAAGAAAGCTCAGGCCGCGCGTCTCAGCACTATACGGGACATCAACAGGCAGATCGTCCTGAACTACGTGCGCGAGCGCGAGCCAATATCGCGCGCGGAGATTTCAAGAGAGACCGCTCTGCAACGCTCTACCGTCTCTACAATTGTCGAAGAGTTGAAGGCGGACGGGCTGATAGAGGAGATTGGCGAGGGCGAATCAACGGGAGGGCGACGCCCTACGCTCCTGCGCCTGCGCACCACAGGCATCTTCGCCATAGGCGTTGACATCACGCCAACATTAACCAACGTAGCTGCATGCAGTCTGGCCGGTCGTGTGCTTGAACGAACAGAGTTTCCAACAGACCCGTGTTACGAGCTAACAATCGCTCGCGTGCTTGAACAGGTGCGAGAGATAAATCGAAAAGGAAAAGGCTCTGTGGAAGGCGTGGGCGTAAGTCTCCCAGGTCTGGTTGACCCGTGCAAAGGGCGCGCCGTTTACATCCCCTGGTTCAAGTGGCGCGACGTGGGAGTGGCGGACGAAATTTTCGCGGCTACGGGGTTGCCTGTGATAATTGATAACGACGCGAACGCTGCCGCGCTCGCAGAACTCTGGTTCGGTCGGCCAGAGGTGAGCGAGGTGCGCGACTTCATAATGGTCTTCGTCGGTGAAGGCATAGGCACAGGCATAGTCTTCGACGGGCAGGTGTACAGGGGCGAGTACGGCGCGGCGGGTGAGTTCGGCCACATGGTAATAGGTCAGGACGGCCCTATCGCTTGCTCGTGCGGAAACCTTGATTGCTGGGAAGCATTCTCTTCAGGCCGCGCTGCTTCGGCGCGTTACCTGAAATACTCTGGCTCCCATGATGACAAAATAAGTCTTGCGCGCGTTGTTGATTACGCTCTCGCTGGCGAGGAATCGGCGCAGAGGGCGCTCGTCGAGACTGCGCACTATCTTGGTATTGGAATCTCGAACCTGGTCGTCGGTCTCAGCCCGCAGGCCGTAGTAGTCGGCGGCGCAATCACGCGCGCGTGGGACCTGGTTTCGGATGCGCTCAATGAAACAATCGCGCGAAGCATAAGACGCGGCCTTCCTTCCGCGCTCATCACAGCCTCTACGCTCGGAGAGTATCCCACGATGATGGGCGCGCTCAGTCTCGTCCTCGCCACAAAGTTCGCTTCAGCGAACGCCGCATAAATTAGTCCAAACACGCGAACAGATATTCAACTCTTTGCGAGCTTAAGCATTTCCCTTTGCGCCTTTGCGAGAACCCCCAACTCTCATTAACTTGAGCTTCAAGAAAATTGAGGTTTCACGCAAAGGCGCAAAGAAAAGAGGTAAGCTCGCAAAGAAGAGCATGAGCCGCAAGCGGGCTGAATTTTTGTGATGCGCGCCATTGAAAGTCTCATTTTTCTTCTTCCGATGGGGAAAATTTGTTGACACTATCCGAAAATTGCATATACTTCGTTCGGTCAGGCAACAAACTTTCGTACAAGTTCTGGCGGAAGTTCTAACTAAAATTTCTTTCCGTAAAAATCTAGCGCCAAGGCTAGCTGTCTTAACCTTTGGCCGAACATTAGCTTTATTGTGATAGTCGGGCGCTCTCGGCTCTATTTGCCGGGAGGGCAAGCTAACAATAGCGGTTCACTCTAAGAGGCCAGTTATGACTACAACGAGGAGACTCGCGCACCTGCTTACACGGGTCGGCGTATTGGTATGTCTGCTATCAGCCTTTGCGCTGACGACGTTTGCGCAAACCAATAAAGGCTCGATCACCGGCCACGTTCAAGACGCCAATGGCGCAGCAGTGGTCGGCGCGGCCATCACGATCACGAACGCCGAGACCGGCGCCGAGCGCACCGCCACCAGCGGCGATCAGGGCGACTACGAAGTGCCGCTGCTTGAGCCGGGCAATTACAATGTCAGGATAACGGCAACCGGTTTCAAGCCCGTCTTGCAGCAGAACGTAGTGGTTCAGACTGGAACCAAGTCTTCGCTCGACATCAAGCTTGAACCGGGCGAGATCACAGGCAATCAGGTGACGGTCGTGGCATCCGCGCCCTTAGTTCAAACCGAAGAGAGCGAGCGCGGCAGCGTTGTAACCGGGCGCGAGGTTACGGAGCTTCCGTTATCTGGCCGCAATTTTACGCAGCTTGCGACGCTCACGCCGGGCGTTTCGCGCGTGACAATCGGCACGCTCTCGGACGCGCGCGCTAATAATAACGGCGACCCGCGAGCGGGCGGCCAGGGGCCTGGCGGCGGCGATTCGCGCGGCTCCACAGAGTCGGCACGCTTCGCGCGCAGTGGTGGTTCGGTGATCTCAGCCAACGGCCAGCGCCCGACTAATAACAACTTCTCGGTTGACGGCGTTGATAACAACGAGCCGCAGTTCGGACAGATCGGCGTGTACGTTAACCCGGACGCGATTGCAGAGTTCCGCGTAACGACCAGCGTGCCTCCGGCTGAGATTGGCCGTGCCGCTGGCGCTGTAGTCAATACTTCATTTCGTTCCGGCTCGAACGATTTCCACGGCTCGCTCTACTACTATGGACAAAACTCCGCATTGAA
>DATHJK010000562.1:0-2780 GCA_035316225.1 Pyrinomonadaceae bacterium | reverse complement strand
TGTAGAAATATACGTTCGACACCAATAGTGCGTTTGGTCGGAAATCGGTGTCAGCCGTCAAAAGAAAAAAGGATATTCTGAATCTCGACACTTGTAAGCGACCAACAACTCATTGAACCCTTACTAAGTCAAAGAGGTATCCTAATAAAGGGCGTCAACGAATAGGCTTTGGGTAACTGACAGGGCTTCGATTCCCTTGCCTGTCAATGGCGCGCACTCCGAAGAAGTAGTTGTCCTTTGACATCCCTTTCATCAAGTAATGCGTGACGTTGCCGACCACTAGAGAGTTCGTCCAATAAGCCGAAGTCGTCTCGCGCCAAACTATCTCGTAACCGGCGAGGTCAGGTTCGTGGTTGGCATCCCACTGTAGCTCCGTATCGTTCGTGAGCTTCTTCGTCAATATACCTACGTTCTTCGGTGCAGCGGGGGCTAGAGCGAGTGCGGCCAGAGCCGCTGCATTAACGCGAGCCACGCGAGCGATATAGTTAAAGTCATCGAACTGCGGGAGGTCGCCGTACTGGACTCCATTTTCCACGCGCACGTTCTGATGCTGGTGACGATAATCTTCGTTAGGCTCTGTGAAGCGCACCGCAGGGTATCCACGTTCCAGAAAAGGTATATGGTCGCCGCCACGCAGGTATCTGTCACGACGATAGATCATTCGCACGGTCATGCCCGGCACGTAGCGCTCGCCCACCTCTTTGATGAAGCGCGCCAGTTGGCGAGAGACCGAATCGTTTTCGCCGCCAACGCTTCGGCGCGTCCTGGCTTCCTCTTCAGTCTCGCTTGACGGCACTCCTTCAGAGAAGACGCGAACCGTGTGATTGTCGCGCAGGCCGCTATCGCTCGTCGAGCTTCCGATGATGTCGTTTGTGAACATTCCTTCGATGTCCAGATTCTTCTGCTTCGCCTGCTGTGCAAAATAGGTCGAACCAAGAAGGCTCTGCTCTTCGCCCGCGACCGTCATGAAAATTACCGTCGCATCGAATTTGTAATGTGACATCACGCGCGCCATCTCAAGCACCGCCGCAGTGCCGGAAGCATCATCGTTCGCGCCGGGAGCGTCGCATTCCGCATCTGTTGGGCTGCTGCACATAGAATCGTAATGGCCGCTCACAACGTACAAACGGTTAGCGGATTCCGGCTGCGTTCCCTTCAACGTTGCGACGACGTTTGTGATGACTGTGGGCTTTGGCACGCGACCTCGCGGCGGCGGCTGCGCTTCCTGAAGATAAGACTGTTTCTCGACGGTCATTCGCCCATCCGTCTGCGCAGCTATCTTCTGGAATTCGGAAAAGAGCCAGTCGCGCGCAGCGCCAATGCCGCGCGCAGGGTTGTCCTGCGCCGAGAGCGTGTTCCTTGTACCGAACGAAACAAGCGTGCGAATAGTATTCTCCATGTTGCGCGCGTCAATCTCAGCAACCATGCGCGCTATCTCGGCATTGCGTTCCGGCAGATTTACACTGGAATGGCGCTCGCCCGCTCGCCTCGCCCGCGCCCTGTTCTGCGCCGTGATTAAAGAACTCTGACGGGACGCAAAGAGCATGGCAAACAGAACAAACAATGCGATGGCGGCTTGTGTAAACAAACTTCTTCTCAGCATGAGCAATCGTCTCCACACACTGCTTCACCAAAAGCAGCGAAGCGCATCTTCAACTTAAGTCGAAAACTCTCAGGGGAAATTCAGGTCGAGAAGATGTTAGCGCTTGAAGAATTAAGAGACAAGTGAAAGAGCGTGAATAGTGAATGGTAAATCGTGAATAGAGAAAAGCAGTTCTTTCTATTCACGATTTACCATTCACTATTCACGTCCTTAATGTATCTTATACGCTCTGCCGTTTGAGACTATTATAATTTCACCGCCGAGTTGATCGGCGATGGTGCGGATTTCGGGAGCGTCGGCGACGAGTGAACGATAACGGTCAGAGCCGCGCGAAACGTTCGTAGTTGACATGGAAGACCTGTAGGCTGTGTCAACCCATGCGCTTCCCTGTCTGCGGAACTGGTGGCCTGCAACGCGGCGAATCTCACCGATGTCTACGTTGTTCTTTGTCGTTGCGTCAGGCGATTCGCGGTCTTCCCCACTGCCTCTTCGTCTGGGTCTGGCAAGCGCACCCGATTGCGCTCTATCCTGCGGCTCAGTCTGAGCTACCGCCCTTGACGAAGGCGCGGCGGCTCCTGCCGCTCCCGCGCTATTGCCTCTACCGTATGCACGCTCGTCCTGCCTACGCTGCTCTTCCGCAGTCCTCGCGCGCAATTCGTCCGCTTCATTAGCTTGCGCAGTTGCTCCTGCTGTGGTGGCCGGAGCGCTCGCCTGTGGGGGCGCTGCTGGTTGATTCTCCGGGCGCTCGGCGTTTGCTCCTCGCTGTCCATTCACGGATTGACTCAAGTCCCCTGTTACCCCGCCGACCTGTGCAGGACTTTGCGCTTTGGTGCTCGAAACCGAACTCTGCTGCCGTGTGTCGTCTAAAGTACCGGCGGGCGCATTCTGAGGCGTGGGTTCGCTCACAACTCTTGCGGAGGAAGTTGAAGCGTTCGCGCTCGAAGAATCGGTCGTCGCGGTCTTAGCTGTATCGGCGACTGAACTGTTCGCGTGGTTCAAAGATGGTTGTTCTTCGACTGTGCTTGCTCGACCATTATTTCGCGCAACCAGCCCGGACTCTTCATGTTTCTGCTGCCGCATTACTATTAATGCCAGACCCGCTATGCCGACCAGCAGCAATGCAAGAGTGCCGAAACGCAGAGCGGGCGAAGCGAAGAGCGAGGCGAGCCATTCACCC
>DATHJK010000561.1:0-4859 GCA_035316225.1 Pyrinomonadaceae bacterium | reverse complement strand
CCTGAGAATACGATTGTTTCGTTCGAGCGCGCTCTGGCAGACGGCGCAGATGGCGTAGAGTTCGACGTGCGGCTTGCAAGCGACGGTGTTCCCATCCTTCTACACGACCCCGACCTGCGCCGCACAGGATTAAGAGAAGGTCTGGTTGCAAATCTCTCATCATCTGAATTAACCCGGATAGATGCGGGCAGTTGGTTCAATCTTAAATTTCCGTCGGCTGCGAACCCCGCTTATACACAGGCCACGATTCCAACGCTTGCAGATAGTTTCCATTTCTTCAAGCATCGCAATTGCCTTCTCTACGTCGAACTGAAATGCGCCCCGCATGAATCACGCGATATTGCGCAAGCAACAATCGAGCTTATACATGAACACGGCTTCACGCACAGAGTTGTGGTCAAAAGCTTTCTTCTCGAAGCGATAAAGGATGTGAAGCTGCTGGATAAGACGATTCGTACAGCCGCGTTGTTTGACCAGAAGATCACGCGCCCCGTTGTGTTCAAGAGCAGGCTGCTCGAACGCGCGATTGACAGCGGCGCAGACGAAATCTCTCTGCATTACACGCTCGTAAGCGGGCGAATTGTTCGGCGCGCCACGGAGCGCGGGCTTGAAACAGTCGTGTGGACGGTTGACAACCCTCTGTGGGTCGAGCGTGCGCGCCGAAGAGGAGTACGCGCACTCATCACTAACAATCCTGCCCTACTAACCCGCGCCCGAAGCTAGAAGATGCATGCATCTTTCAGTTATCCTCTCACTCTTCAATCTAGTAGAGCATGGACAAGATTTTCTTACGCCCACAGTTCTCTCTTCATCTGCGCAGTGCCCGTCGAATGCGCTGGACGAGCGAGGCTCGCTCTGATTACGCGGCGCTGTTTCTTCTTGAAGGGCGAACGCACATACGCATCAACGAGACCGTGACGGAAATCGAAGCAGGGAGCGCGCTTCTGCTTGAGCCTGCGCAGGCAGCATCTGCCACCGGCGCGAACGTAGAATATCTGACGCTCACTCTTTCGCCCTCATACCTTCTGGACATAGCCGCGCGCACGCGCATGGTTAGCGCGCAGGCTCAGGTGACTTTCAGATTAAACCTGATCGAAGCAGATGACCGTCTCAACCGTTTGCCGCTAGACATTGCCGAAGAGCTTTCGCAAGCCGAAGCCGGGCAGGAGATGGTGATTGCAGCCCTCGTGGAACAACTTGTCATTCATCTTCTCAGGCGCTACGCAAACGTGCGGCGCTCGGATGAACTGGAACTCTCGCGCGTGGGATTAGTTGACCGCCGCATACGACGTGCTGTCGAATTGATGCACTCGCATCTGGCCGAAGACCTTCCTCTTGAAGAGCTTGCTTCGGCGGCCTATCTTTCACCATTTCACTTCTCACGCCTCTTCAAAAAATTGACTGGCGCATCGCCGCATGCCTATCTAGCTACCTTGCGCGCACGGCGCGCTCAAGCTCTTCTGGCAGAAACAGACCTCTCGGTCACGGAAATCGGTTCGCGCGTCGGCTACTCCAGCTCAAGCCATTTCACCAAAGCATTCCGCCATGCTACCGGATTAACTCCAAGAGCATTTCGCGCCGCTGTCATACGCTCATAACAGCTAATTGCGGAAACCTTCGGATGATGCTACTGCATCATGTTCGGCTGGTTTCTACGAAGGGATAAAGTTCAAGAACTGCGGAGAGTGAGTGCTGAACAAAATCTACGCGGACTTCGCTGCGTTGCGTGCTCTGACGAAGCCCACCAATGGCGAATGAGGGGTTCGGAAGTATACGGGCGTCGCGCTGCTGAATAACTAATCTATCCAGAAAGCGAAAGCCGCTCATGACCGATTCGAGATAGCTTTCTCTACGGGATACGTCGCCGCAAGCTGCGGCGAGATTGAGCGCTGCGCCGACTCCTTCTAAGTAGAGGGCAGTCGTATAACCGGGCGCGTCCGGCTGGTGATCGTTGATGAAGCCGCCACTCTTTTTCTGCTGGTATCCCAGAATCCAGTCGCCGATTTCAAACACAAAGTCTGATAGTTGTGAGTCCCCAATCACGTACCACCACCGGGCGAATGCCTGCATCAGCCACGAAACCTGGCCGAAGTGGCGGCGGTAGCGGAATCGGTGGCGATAGTAGTGGAAAGCTCGGCGCAGAGCATCCTCATTCATCTTCGCCTGCCCTGCGGCGACTGTCGCGCCAAGCGCCAGGAGCACCTGTCCCGGGGAGTAGTCTTGGTAATCTTCGGGCGAGTCCGATGGCGGGCGGTGAGTGATGATGCGCCCATGCGGATTGATGCTTGACCAGAGTGTCGCAGCGAGACTTGGGATTACCGAGCGGCGTTGGTCGCCCGCAGGGAGTTCGAGTAGCGCAAGTAGCAGAAAAGAGAGTTCGCCGACAGAAGGAGCGCTGCCATCATCCGGCTCAAGCCAGCAGCCTCTCTCGACGCCGGATAACGCGCCTGAGAGGCGGTCTATTATTTCGCCCGAAGCAGCAACCAGTTCGCTCCGCTTTAATGTATTGCCCGCACGCGCCAGAACCCAGGCGGCGTGAGCCAGCCGTGCTGTCTCTATCCCCTCGTAGAGTCTATTCTGAAACGGCTCGTAGAACAGATAGAGAGTTCCGTCGGCCTTCCTCTGGCGTAGAAGATAGTCGGAGTGGAGCGTTGCGAGACGCTCCAACAAGTTTTCTAAAGAAGAACTGTCCGCTTCATCCACAGGAAAGCCGCCGACTAGCAGACGCGCGCCTACGGCGTCGGCGAGCCATGTCGTACAGTCGAACCGGCACCAGTTGAACGGCGGCTCTTCAATGCCTGCCTTCTCCAGCACCGCGCGGGCGAAACTTATGCGGTCCAAGTTCTGCATTGAAGCCACGAAAGGGAGCAGCAGCCCGATGTGGTCGCCCTGGTAAGCCATCAGGGTTTGTTCGCCTTGGCGGACGCGCATCACCACCTCCTCCGGCGAAAAATATCCGAGCACGAGAGGAGCAAAGAGCAAAGAGATGCTGACGGCAATGTCTGCTGGCTCGATGGTCTTGCTGCCGTTTGCGCTCACCTCTGCGAATCTGTTGTCGTCAAGAGCCGCGCGGGCGAGCTTTTTAATGTCAGCGTCCAGGTCGCGCACGACAGACCCCATGCAGCCGCGCAGGCGGCCTTGCACGTAAACGGTCAGGTAAACTGAATCAAGGTCTACGGGAATGCAATCTGCGCGGAGCGGTAGCGATTTCTCTTCGCGTTCGAGCAATAAACTGAGCACCACATCGCGCGCTCGTTCAACTACGGGGCCGCAGACGCACCTTTCACGATGCCATGGCAATTGCTCACCTAAGGGAACGCCTGTTGGCTGCCAGTCTGTTCCCGGCTCGACCGCTTTGACTACTTCGTGCCGGAAAAGCTCGTAAGGCTCGAAGGAGATGAGCTGACCATTCTTCCTGCGCGCGTGCTGAAACTGCTCCCATTCGTTGCCTATGCCCGGCATGCGCGGTAGCGCGCCGCCCATCCAGGAAGGACGCTCAAGGCTTCGCACGACGATGCCATAGCGGTCGTTGTCAAGCCCCCCAACATCGCACCTCTCAAGCGCAGGGAAGAAAGTCACCGCGATGCCGCTTTCGGCCAGCGCCTTCAAACCTTCGTCACCCGCAGGCAGGTGGACGGCAGTACGCAGCGATGCCATCACTAAGTCTTCCGGCGTCGTTCCCCGCTCCTCACCTGGAAAGTGCCAGAAGCCGTCGCGCGCGTGGCGTAGGTGTATGTCTTCGCTGGAACGGACGCTGACCCAGACACCGCCCGACGAATCGTACTCTTTGTCGAGTTGTTCGGGCGCGCCGAGCAACTCGCCCGTGGACAGATATTCCTCGATGACGAGCCGCGCCAGTCTGGACGGGTGCAGGCGCTCCGGCGCATACCGACGGCTATGCCGGAACTCCGGGAACCACTTTGATGGGTTTCGCAGCGGTTTCTCTTCCCCATCCATGTGGTAGATGAAATCTTCCCAGATGTCGTAAACAGATTCGACATGGTAGCCGCGCTCCTGCATCAACGCATAGCCGCCGTACCAGCCGAAGCGGACGAGTGCAACACCTCCCTCGACGCGCAGGCCAGCCTCTTCAAGCCGCTCGCACGCTTCGGTCATGCACGTGCCGGAACTGATGGAATCGTCAACGAGGACGACAGGCTCTGCCGGGTCAATCTTCCCTTCGATTAGCTTCAGCGAGCCATGCTTCTTACGCTCTTTACGGATGAGTAGGCCAGAGTAGAGACCTCCCGACTGCAAGATACACGACTGAAGAATGGGCACGGCGGTCATGCCGTAAGTGGCTAGCTGACGACCTTCAAATTTTTTTAGCAGCTCAAGGATGCAGCGTCCGGCTAACTCCGCGCCGCGTGGGGCGAGCGTGACCGCCAATGAATCGAGCATCCAGCGTGCTGAAGTCCCGTCGCGTGAGAGTACGGGCTGGGTGGGCGAGCGGAAGAGTATGCCGTCGCGCCGCAAGTGTTGAAGTAGTTCCGTGCGCTCGGCCTGGAAACGCGCGGACAGCGATGCGAGAGTTGATGACAGCGGTTCACGCAACATGGCCGAAGCGAATCATTAGAAGTTAGGGTTTTCCGGCAGCGCCAGGCTGAGGTAACGACCGTCCAGATAAATCAGCAGTTCCCGCTCGATGAATTCATCCAGCGCTTCCCCGACCCATGCGGCTGCGTCGAACCGCGTGTCTATCTCTTTGCGACTACGTGCGTCAACACAGTATTCATAGAGCATAGCGCGTTCGTCCGAATAAGTGTAAGTTCGAGCGTGGCTGTTGCGCCCGTCTTCAATGAGGATTGTCGCCAGGGACTTACGGTATCGCAGGTATGGAAGCGGTCGCTCGCGCCAGC
>DATHJK010000560.1:0-4817 GCA_035316225.1 Pyrinomonadaceae bacterium | reverse complement strand
CCAGGTTCTGAAAGTGCGCGAGTACGATTTCGTTCAGGCCGCGCGCGCGCTCGGCGCTGGCGACATTCGCATACTTACCGCGCATATACTCCCGAACGCAATACAGCCGTTGATTGTGCAGGCAAGTCTGGGAATGGCTGGCGCTGTGCTCTCCGAAGCGGCGCTCTCGTTTTTAGGCTTGGGCGTGCCTCCGCCAGCACCAAGTTGGGGCGTGATGATAGAAGAGGCGCGCGACCTTTCCACACTTTCGATGGCTCCGCACGCGCTCATCTTTCCGGGCTTAGCGCTCGCCATGACGGTTTTAGCCTTCAACTTCATTGGCGACGGCCTGCGCGAATACTTAGACCCGCGACAGCGAAAGCGTTAGATTGTTTGCTGGTGGGATAGCGTGCGGCTAAGATCACGTCAGTACCGCCTGCTTAAGCCGGGCGGGTAGTGTTTTCAAGAGATAGGTGAGCAGCAATATTACTAAAAAACCCGCCCGGCTTAAGCAGGCGGTACTGACTTTTATCGCATGGCGTCAACGATTGTTCGAGACAATTCCAAATCAGGCAGCAATATTGCCGATGCGAAATCTTCTTCGCCGGCCCGCGCCATTGCGATTTCCATAAAACATCTTTCTAAAACTTATCCAGTCCCTTTAGCGCGTCTCAAACAGTTCTTCCGCCGCAAGATGAAGCAGCCCGTTGAGGCGCTGCGCGATGTCTCGTTCGACGTGCGCGAGGGAGAGATTTTCGGCCTCATTGGTAGAAACGGAGCGGGCAAGACCACGCTGACGAAGATCGTTGCTACGCTCGTTCAACCGACTTCGGGCACAGTAACGGTCAAAGGGTACGACAGCGTGCGCGAAGACGAGCGCGTGCGCGCTCAGGTCGGGCTTGCGACAGCCGAAGAGCGTAGCTTCTACTGGCGCTTGACCGCCGAGCAGAATTTACTCTTCTTCGCGCGTCTTTACGGTCTGGATGAAGCTCAGGCTCGACAGAGAATCTCAGAGCTTCTAGAACGATTCGAGATTGAAGAGTTGCGAGCGAGACGCTTTGCGGAGCTTTCGACGGGAAACCGCCAGCGTCTGGCAATGGCGCGAGCGATGCTCACGCGCCCGCAAGTGCTTCTGCTGGACGAGCCAACGCGCTCACTTGACCCATTGGCCGCCGCGCGCGCACGCTCTCTCATAGGCTCGCTCGCCAGACAAGACCCGCCCGTTTCCGTTCTGCTGACTTCGCACAACCTGACTGAAATAGAAGAACTTTGCGAGCGCGTCGCTGTAATAAGTCGCGGCCAGATTCGCGCGCTTGATACGCCCGAACGCTTGCGCACGCTGCATACTCCGACAGAGCGTATACATATCTTTGCGAAAGAAATTTCCGTAGCAAACGCAAAGAATCTTTTCCTGCAAAAGTTTGACGAGATGGAGATTACTGAAAAGACAGGCACTCTCTCTCTAAGCTTCACACGCAAAATTCAGGACAATAGGCTGAACGAGGTAATTCGCGTCCTGCGCGATGCGGGCGCGGAGATAGTGTCGTTCGATGTAGAGAGAGCCACGCTGCTGGACGTAATGGAGAGCTACGAGCGGGAGGATGAGGTGAAAGCTGTATGATTACGTCGCTCATTAAATTCCTGCGCCGCGTGCGCGCTTTCGTCATACGAGATTTCCAGTTGACCATAAGCTACAAGCTGGAATTTTTCATACGCATCATGTCCATCCTCTTCATGGTCACGACCTTTTTTTTCGTCTCGCAGATTTTCGTAGGCAGCGTCAACACCCCTTTCGCGCAATGGCGCAATCCGCTGGCGGCGTGGATAACGGGCATGGCGGTTCTCAACTATTTCATGACGGGGTTTTCGAGCCTCGCCAACGCCATACGCTCGGAACAGGCGCAGGGGACGCTTGAGAGTGTGCTTTTGACGCCCATCAGCGTCCCCACAGTTATCGTCGCAAGCTCCGCATGGGATTTCGTGCAGGCAACGCTCTATTCATTTCTCTACCTCTTTTTCGGCTGGCTCTTCTTCGACGTTCACTACGAAGGCAGTATCTTTCTGGCGCTTCTCTTTCTAGTGTTGACGACTATGGTGCTCGCGTGCGTTGGAATTCTTTCCGCGAGCTTCACTATGGTCTTCAAGCGCGGCGATCCATTCGGAATCATTCTAGGCACAGGCTCTGCGCTCTTCTCAGGCGTGCTCTTCCCCACACAGCTTTTGACGCTCTACGGCGGAAACATAGTAGGCTCGATACCGCGTCTTCTGCCAACCACGTACGGCCTTGATGGGATACGCCGCGTCCTCATCGAAGGACAGAGTTTCAGCCAGGTCACACAACCACTGGTAACGCTGCTCTTCTTTCTGCTAGCGCTCCTTCCCTTCTCGCTCTGGGTCTTCGGACGAGCCGTCCGCCGCGCCAAACGCGAGGGTAGTTTGATACAATTTTGAAAGCGGGAGACAGAAGTCCGAATTCAGAAGCCAGAATGTTTGAGTAGCTTTCAAGTTTTAGAGATAAGCGAAAAACTTGATGATTATTCAAGCACTCTTCTTCTGACTTCTGACTTCTTAACTACTTATGCTCGTCTCTTACACTCCACGTTATTACGCTGACATTGGCGAGGGGCATGTCTTTCCCATCCGAAAGTTCGAGATGGTGCGGGACAGGCTTCTTCGTGAAGGGACGCTTCTGCTTTCTGACCTTGTTGAGCCGCAGCCCGCCGCCGTCGAAGACGTGCTGCTTGTACACACGGAAGACTACGTGCGGCGACTTCGTGCTGGCGCATTGACCGCACGCGAGATCAGGCGATTGGGGCTGCCGTGGTCTAAGGCTCTGGTGAGACGCTCGTTTCTGGCGACAGCCGGGACGATAAACGCAGCCCGCTATGCTCTGCAATATGGCGTCGGCTCGAACTTAGCGGGCGGCACGCATCACGCTTTCCCGGATCATGGTGAAGGATTCTGCGTGCTTAACGATGTAGCCGTAGCGATTCGTGTGCTTCAACGTGATGGGATGATTGAGCGCGCGAGCGTAGTTGATTGCGACGTACATCAAGGCAACGGTACGGCCACGATTTTCCAGGACGAGCCGCGTGTATTCACTTTCTCCATGCACGGCGCTAAGAACTACCCGCTATTTAAAACACGGTCTGCGCTCGATGTGGAGCTTCCTGATGGAACCGGAGACGAAAGCTATCTGAAGATTCTCGCAGAGCACCTGCCGCAACTATTCGCGCATGAGCCGGAGATTGTTTTCTATCTGGGCGGGGCTGATCCCTTCAATGGTGATAAATTAGGCAGGCTCTCACTCACTATAGAAGGCTTGCGTGCGCGCGACGAGATGGTGCTTGCCGAGTGCCGCGCGCGTGGAGTTCCCGTCGCCACAGTGATGTCGGGAGGTTACGCAGCCGACATCAGCGACACGGTTGAGATTCACTGCAACACCATACGAGCCGCGCGCAAGGTTTTCCACGGCGCGCCAGCTTTTGATCTGAACATGAGATAATATGGACTTAGTAAATAGAAAGAATTTGAAATGTTAAATTGAGAAGATGTGGCGTGTGCTGAAAATTTCGTTTCTGGTAATAACCGGCCTTCTGGTCGGATGGCTCGTTTACGAAGTCATAACTTTTCCAAGTGTTCGTAGATTGCAGACCGAAAATCCTGCGACTACCGCTTTGATTGAAACGCGGGCGCAGGAAGCGCGTGCTGATGGCAAGCAGCCGCTTCGAGTTCAGACGTGGGTGCCGATTGAGCGAATCTCGCCAGCCTTGCAGCGCGCTGTGCTGGCTGGCGAGGATTCAAACTTCGCAACTCATCACGGGTTCGACTACAAAGCGATTCAGCACGCATGGGACGAGGCGCTGCGTGAAGCCGAGCGCGAAGCGCGCGAGGAGCACGACGACAATTCCAGCCTCATCCCATCCATGCCCGATTTCAAACGCGGCGCTTCTACCATCACACAGCAGCTAGCAAAAAATCTATACCTTACGACCGAGCGCTCATTCATACGCAAAGGGCGCGAGGCAGTCATCACCTATTTTCTTGAAAAGAATTTGACGAAGAAACGCATTCTCGAAATTTATCTGAATGTAATTGAATGGGGCGACGGAATCTACGGAGCTGAAGCTGCGGCGCAAAACTATTTCCACAAGCCCGCCGCAAATCTTTCTGCGCGCGAGGCAGCGTTTCTGGCCGCGATGATTCCGAACCCGCGAACCATCTTCAACCCTCAACTGAACCCCAGACGAGTTGCGCGAAGGCAGCGCATCATCATGCGCGGCATGCCGTTCGTCCAGATGCCCCCCGGAACTGGTTGAAATTCGTGATAACGATTAGACAGCATCGCAGGCGATACTGTCTTGCCGCTCCAGAAGCTAAATAAAAAAGAGGCCGCTTTCTGATTTGAAAGCGGCCTTAGAGTTTGGAGAGGTCTTCGTATGAACAGTGCCAGGTGGAGCTTAAAGGACGAACTCTTTCGATAGCTGAAGCTCTGCCTTGCGAAGCTCGAAGCGTCCGCGACCGTAGTTGCCGTCCGGCTTCATCGCCAGAACGATAAAGTATTCGTGGCTCAGCAGTCGCATTATTACAGTTGCGCTATCGGTTGTGACGACCATCTCTTGCAGGCCGCCCAGACCAACGTCTTCGCCTGTACGTCGCGCGCTTCTAAGTAGCGATGTGAACTCTGCTGCTGCAACGTCCAGGTTCGCGTCGTCGGCTTCAGGCGTGAACAGCTTCTCGACAGCTATGCCGTCCGTGCCCATTATCATCGCACCCACGCTTCCGTCCGTGCGCTCAAGAATTGCTTGAAGAGTCTCTTTGAACATCCAGCAACTCCT
>DATHJK010000559.1:0-3412 GCA_035316225.1 Pyrinomonadaceae bacterium | reverse complement strand
GCGGCGCTTTACGTCTGGAAATACGGCAATCCCTTCAAAAATATCGCAGCAGCAACGAATCTGCCCGCCGGAGCGCGCTTCATCTCTCTGGAAGGCGATGTCCGAGTAATACGCTCAAGCACGCGCGAATCAATTGCTGCGAACAGCCAGACGCAGCTCTACCCCGGCGATACAGTTCAGACGCAGGCAGACGGTCGCGCTCGCATCACGCTCGCAGACGGTTCCACGCTCGTGGTTCGCCCCAACAGCACCGTTATCGTGCGCGACAACACCAGCGGCGATGACGGGCACAAGACGAACGTGCGCGTCGCAGTTGATCGCGGCCAGATTAACGTTCGCACGGAGGATCAGGCTGAAGGCACAAGGAACGTGGTCGAGACTCCTAAGACGCAGAACCAGTTGGCCGCTCAAACAGGAGCCACCTTCGGCGTTAACCCGGAAGAACAGACGGAAGAGATTCGCGTGGGCGCAGGCCAGATTCAGACGGTTACGAGTAACGGTGAGCAGACGGTCATTCGCGCAGGCGATTACGTTGCGGTTAATCCCTCCGGCACTCTTGGCCCGAAGCAGAAACTACTGGACGTGCCTGTACCCGTAAGCCCGCGCGACGTTGAAAGAATCTTCGTCAGCGCGAACGGCGCGGCCAACGTCACATTGCGCTGGCAGCGTCCGGCTGTAGGAACGCCCGCGCAGTATCGCGTAGAGGTCGCAACTTCTCCTTTCTTCGTAGCCGAAGGAAAAGTCATAGAGCGTGACCAGTTGGTCGCAACGGAATTCAATGCCACGGACTTAAGACCCGGCGTCTATTTCTGGCACGTTCGCGCGAGGGCAGGCACAGGCCAGATGAGCGATTGGAGCGAGCCTCTTAAATTCATGGTTGCGCCGCAGGGCACAGGCGACCAGGTTCCCGTCAGCAATCTTTCAGCGCAGTATCTTGGCGGGAACGTCTACTTGATTCGAGGCCAGGCACCACCCGGCACTACCATTCGCGTGTCAGGGCGCGAGACGCTGACGGACAGCCGCGAGGCATTTCAGCTACAGATAGCAGCGGGCGAGGGCGTGCGCGAAGCGATGATAGAAGCGCACGACACGCAGGGCAATCGCAGCCAGTACAAGGTAGCGCTCTCTCGCGGTGGATAACCAGTGTCGGCAGTTCCTATCAGAACAGTTCACGCGGGCAATTCATACGGTTCTCTACTTTCACGTTTCATGTCGAAGCATGTTGTCCTATTAGCCGAGGCTCATGAAGCGCCTCAGTCAGCGCTCCTCGAAGCGCTCAGCGATGCCAAGGTCGAGGCGCGCATAGAAGTGCTGCGCGAGGCAGAGGTCGCGGCGGCGCTCGCTCTGGGACGCCAGCGCCAGAGCTTGCCCGAAGCAACAGGTCATAGTCCGCTGGCAGTTCTTTATGAGATTGACGACGGCGCGGACATGCTGGACGTGTACGCGGCTGTAGAGTATGCGGCTGCCGCATGGCCCAACGTGCCGGTCGTAGCCTGCCGACGCCATTCAAACGCGCACGCGCGACATAACATACTCACGCCCGACGGCTCTGCGTTACGACGTGCAGGCTTTCGCTCGGTGGCGGACGAGCCTGCGCAAATCTCTGCGCTGCTACGCGAGATGGAAGAGCACGGGAATACAGGGCAGTTGCAGCTAACCAGAAAGCTTGAGGACGATTTCGGGCAGGGCACGCTATTGCTGCCGCCAAAATTGAGCACGAAGAATTTACGTTCGGCCTTTGAGTTAGTCGCAAGTCTGCATTTTGCTACTGACCAGCGGAGCGCAGCGCACACTGCGCTTGCAGGATTAGCGCCGCTCGTCCATGCAGATCGTTGGACAGTCTTTCTGATTGCCGAATCAAGCAACGGTCAATCAGGCGGCTTCGAGCCGCTGGCCGCTCGCGGTTTGACAGAGACCGAGCGCGAGATTCCAGAGGACTGGCGGCGCGCGATTCTGGCTGATACGGACGCGCTGCTTTCCGGAACTGAGTCTAAGTCTGCTCGTTTGGCGGTCAACAAGCTTGAGACTGTCAGAAAGAGGGAGACGGGGCGGCGTGTGATGGCCGTGCCGCTGGCAAGCGGCGAGCGCGTCATAGGCGTGCTGGAAGCCGTGCGTGAAGGCACGGGCGCGCGAAGCTTCACCAAATCCGAGGCTTCCCTGATCTCTGCCCTCGCCGTACCCATAGCTTCCGCTCTGGCTAACTCCGTTCGCATAGCCGAGGCGGAAAGGCTGTCACAAACGGACGACCTGACGAAACTCCATAATGCGCGCTATTTGCGGCAGTATCTGGTCGGCGAAATACGCCGCTCGCGCCGCTACAATTCGCACGTTACAGCGCTCTTTCTGGACATTGACGATTTCAAGAAAATCAACGACGAGCACGGCCATCTTGTAGGCTCGCACGTTCTGATGGAGGTCGCGGCGGTGCTGCTTCTGGCGGTGCGTGACACGGACGTGGTTTCGCGCTACGGAGGCGATGAGTTTGTAATAGTGCTGCCCGAAACCAATATTGAGCAGGCAGCTTACGTAGCCGAGCGCATGCGCCGTAAGATTTCCAACTACTCTTTCAACGGCGGGCGCAGCCTCTCGCTCACCATCACGGTTAGCTGCGGAGTTGCGTCCTTCCCCGAAAATGCGCAATCGCCGCAGCAGTTGGTTGCATGCGCAGACTCGGCCATGTACGAGGCCAAAGCTGCTGGTAAGAACTGCGTTCAGTTCGCTCTCTCGCCGGGTTCACAAGCTGTGAACGAAAAATAGTTTCTCAAAAGAACCGGAAATCAATTTTCCCCATAGCATAAAAATATAAATTTGTTGTATCTTATGCAGTTCGCTCTTGTTCGGTGAGACGGTTTCCAGCCCCCAGCACCAAACGTTTCCGATTCGCGCGTGGAAGTTCGTGCTTGAATATCTCTCATCCCTGCTTCAGAGCAATCATTTTAAGAATACGGATAACAAAACAGAATGCCTTTTAAATCGCTCTTCAGTCTCTTCTCAAGTGACCTGGCAATTGATCTTGGGACGGCCAACACGCTCGTTTACGCCAAGGGTCGCGGCATAGTCGTCTCCGAGCCTTCAATCGTCGCCATCAACAAAATTACGAACGCTGTCGAGGCCGTGGGGCGCGACGCCAAAGAGATGCTTGGCCGCACGCCCGGCAACATCGTCGCCATACGACCTATGAAGGACGGCGTTATCGCAAACTTTGAAGTCACAGAGAAGATGTTACAGCACTTTATACGCAAAGCTCACAACGGGAAGACATGGGTATCTCCTCGCGTCGTCATAGGCATACCCAGCGAGATCACGCAGGTCGAGCGCCGCGCCGTCGAAGACTCAGCCTATCGCGCCAAAGCGAGCGAAGTTTACCTTGTTGAAGAGGCTATGGCCGCTGCCATAGGCGCAGGGCTTCCCA
>DATHJK010000558.1:0-10828 GCA_035316225.1 Pyrinomonadaceae bacterium | reverse complement strand
TAGTTGCTATCACGGTCTGCCCGCGCGTCTTCTTGGAGAGCAGCGCTATCTTCATCCCGTTCGGCGCTGAGCTGCGAACGGTGCGCGATTCTATATTTACAGGCGATGGGTCGAACGCTTCGCCAGCCGCTACAGCCGCGTCGCCATGATAGCTGCTGACCATCGCGTTGACATCCGGCATGGGCGGAATCTCCGCGCGATCAGGCCGCTGCGTCGGAACGAAAAGCCCCAGCGTTCTATTTGACGGTTTGAAGTATTGCGAGGCTACGCGCTGAACATCTTCCGGCGTCACTTTTCGTATGCGGTCGCGGTGGATGAAGAACAAGCGCCAGTCGCCCATAGCCATCCACTCGCTCAATTCAAGCCCTACGTTTTCGGAGTTGTTCAATGTCAGGTCAACGTTCTTCAATAGCGAGGTGCGCGCTCGCTCGACCTCTTCGCGCGTGGGCGGCGTCGTTGAAAAACTCTCAATCGTTTGAATGAGCGCGTCGCGCGCGGCGTCCAGTGGCGCGTCCTGACGAACCACTGCGCCGAAAATGGCGGTGCCAGGCTCGCGCTGCTGAAAGTTGAGGCCGAACACTCCAGTCGCTTTGTGAGTTTCGACCAGAGCTTTGTAGAGCCTTCCGGTTGTGTCTGTGGTCAGTATGTGGTTCAACACGTCAATCGCTGCAAAGTCGGGGTGCGAGCCTGCGGGTACGTGATAGACGACGCCTGCTACCTGCACGTCGCCTACGCGACGCAATGTCACCTCTCGCTCGCCGTCCTGAGTAGGCTCGGACGTGTAAGTCTTCTGAATAACACGTGTGGGTCGCGGGATCGCGCCGAAATATTTCTGTATGAAGGCTAGAGTTTTGCTCTCGTCGAATTTTCCTGCGACGAGAAGTATGGCGTTATCCGGCTGGTAGTAGTTGTGATAGAAAGCCTGCAAGCGCTCAATCGGCACGTTCTCTATATCGGAGCGCGCGCCTATAGTCGAGTGGCCGTAGTTGTGCCAGAGAAAGGCCGTTGACATCATGCGCTCTATAAGGATTCTGACGGGATTATTCTCGCCCGACTCGAATTCGTTGCGCACGACCGTCATCTCGCTGTCTAGGTCGCGTCTGGCTACGTAGGAGTTAATCATGCGGTCTGCTTCGAGGTCTAAAGCCCAGCTCAGGTTCTCATCCGAAGCCTGAAAAGTCTCGTAGTAATTTGTGCGGTCGAGCCAGGTCGTGCCGTTGGGTCGCGCGCCGTGTGCAGACAATTCCTGCGGGACGTTCTTATGATTCGGCGTGCCCTTGAACATCATGTGCTCAAGCAGGTGAGCCATGCCTGTCTCGCCGTAGTTCTCGTTGCGCGAGCCGACCATGTAAGTGATGTTCACAGTGGTCGTAGGCTTCGTCATGTCCGGGAACAGCAACACGCGCAATCCATTCTGCAAGCGATACTCGGTGATACCTTCTACACTCGTCACGCGCTCGACGCCCTGCGGCAGCGCCGTTGCAGCTGCTTGAGCGGGCGCGCTCGGCTGCGCCTGATTCTGGGCGCGAAGGACGGGCGCGTTTGAGATGATTGCTGTGAGCAAAAGAAGGGCGAGTAATGATCGCCGGGGCAAAATTCCGTGAGTCTTCATTGATCTTTCTCCAACAAGGAAATTTTTATTCGGGTCAGCGAAAAAAGATGACCTCTCTGATGTAACGATTTCGCGTTTAGATGCGGGAAAATTGAACGTTCACAATCAAGCTGCCGGAGACAAGAAGCTTGAGTGCGAGCGTAGATGAAAACCAGGTATCAAGCAGGAAGACGCAAAGCGTAAAGAGCAATCATTCATCTCGAACAGCTACGCTTTCATCCTTCATACTTCCTAATTCATACTTGCTTTTCATCCACATCTCAGGGAACGAGGACGAGTTTACCAAACTGTGCTCGGTCCTGCATCAATTCGTGCGCTTGACGCGCCTCTTTCAAAGGCAGGACACGATCAACGACGGCGCGAATCTTTCCGCTCTCTATGAACTTCATAGCCTGTAGCAGTTCCGCTTTTGAACCCATGAACGAACCCAACAATGAGAGATGGCGATAGAAAACCTGGCGAATGTCCGTGCGCGCATCGTAGCCGCTCGTAGCGCCGCAGGTGACCAGCCTTCCGTTTTTCGCAAGCGAAAGTATTGAGCCGGGCCACGTCTCAGCGCCCGTGTGCTCGAACACAACGTCGCAACCTCGCTTCGCAGTCAATCTTCTAACTTCTCTGGGCCAATCCGCGTTCGTGTAATTTACAGTCTCGTCCGCGCCAAGCTCTCGCGCTTTCGCAAGCTTTTCGTCCGAGCCTGCCGTAGCAATCACATGCGCGCCGCGCAGTTTCGCAATCTGAATCCCGATCGATCCAACGCCGCTCCCCGCAGCGTGAACCAGCACGTCCTCGCCCGGCTGCACTGCGGCGCGCGTGACCAGCATGTGCCAGGCAGTAACAGTCACAAGGGGGAGCGCAGCGGCCTCTTCCCACTTCAAATCTTTCGGCTTCGGTATGACGTTCACGCCGGGCGCTGCGACCAATTCGGCGTAACCTCCGTCAAGACGATAGCCGATGATGTCGTACTCCGGGCAGAGATTGTCGCGCCCGCTCAGGCATTCTACGCAATGGCCGCACGATGCGCCCGGCTGCAACATCACTTCGTCGCCGGGCTTCACCCAGGTGACAACATCTCCAACCTCGCGCACCACGCCCGCGATGTCGTTGCCCAGGATATGCGGCAATCTTATCTCTATGCCGGGAAGACCGCCGCGCGCCCACACATCCAGATGATTAAGAGCGCACGCGCGCACTTCGACCAGCACCTCGTTTGCCCTGATCTCAGGCTCTGCCACATCCGCGTATTCGAGCACTTCAGGCCCACCGTGCTCTTTGAAGATGACAGCTTTCATATTTTTAATCTGAAATTGAGTACCCCTTAGCGTCTTGGCGTGAAAATCGGTCTCACGCAAAGACGCTAAGAAACGCAAAGTGTTTGAATGCTATTGAAAGATTTGACACAAGCTTTCGATGCCAATATAACGCGCATTGTAGCAGATGGGCGAGAGAGGTATCACATGAGCAGGATATTAATCGGCGTGATGGGACCGGGCCGGGGCGCAACGCAAGATGAGATGAATGCTGCTTTCGAGTTAGGCGCTCTAATCGCACGCGAGGGATGGGTACTCGTCACAGGCGGTAGAAGCGCGGGCGTGATGGACGCTGCGAGTCGCGGCGCGAAATCCGCAGGCGGATTGACCGTAGGGATTCTTCCGACTAAAGACAGCAAAGGTATCTCGGAATCTGTGGACATTCCGATCATCACGGGCATGGGGCAGGCGCGCAACAACATCAATGTGCTTTCGAGCCGCGTAGTTGTGGCGTGCGGGATGGGCGCTGGAACGGCTGCGGAGGTCGCGCTTGCTCTGAAAGCTGGAAAGAGGGCCGTTCTTCTGCATGTTAATCAGGAGAGTGAAGCCTTCTTCAAATCGCTTGGCGGCGATGCCATCGTTATAGCAGGCAGTCCGCTTGAGGCGCTTGATGCGGTGAAGAAATTTATTGGAGCTTAGAAGAAGACGAAAGCTTCCACAGAAGAGGTTTCAGCCTTCCGCTTGCTGGCGCGCGTGATAAGAGGAGCGCGTGAGCGGGCTTGATTCTACGTGGCGAAAGCCCATCGTCATGCCTATCTTTTTCCACTCGTCAAACTCCTCAGGCGTGACGAAGCGCTCGACCGGCAGACGCCGCTCGTAAGGCTGCAAATACTGGCCTATGGTCATGATGTCAACTGAAGATTTTCGTAAATCCTTCATCAACTCAACGACCTCATCGAAAGTCTCGCCAAGACCGACCATGATGCCGCTTTTGGTGAGCATCCCGCGCCGTTCTTCGTCACGGCGTCGCGCAGCGCGCTCAAGCAGCGTGAGCGATTGTCGATAAACTGCGTCGGGACGCACGCGATGATAAAGGCGCGCTATCGTCTCCGTGTTGTGATTGAGCACGTCCGGCTGCGCGTCCAGCACTGTGTTCAAGGCAGCCTCGTCGCCGTTGAAATCTGGAATCAAAACTTCGACTTTGCAAGTCGGATTTAGAGCGCGAACCTGTCTGATTGTCTCGGCCCAGTGCGCTGCTCCGCCATCAGGCAGATCATCGCGGTTCACGGAAGTGATGACTGTATGTGCCAGTTCAAGGTGGCGCACGGCTTCGGCAACGTGGCGCGGCTCTTCATTATCCAAATCGCCGGGCATGCCTTTGCCGACGGCGCAGAAGCCGCAATGGCGCGTGCAGATGTCGCCCGCCAGCATGAAGGTCGCAGTCTTATCAGTCCAGCACTCGAAGATATTGGGGCAACGCGCCTCCTGGCAGACCGTGTGCAGGTTCAATCCCTCTATAAGCTTCAGCACATGGTTCTGATTCGCGGGATCGCCCAGACGAATCTTCAGCCACTCAGGCTTGGGCTGGCGCGGGCGTGTGCGCGTGGTGTTTATAACTCTCAGTTCGCGGCTCACTCTGTTATTTGCTCCGAAAAGGTTTTCGTTAATTCTAATTCTATCATCTTCCAGTTCGCATTGTCCTCAAGAGCGCGCTAAAAGCTGCGCGAGCATTTCAGGATCAATGTTGCCGCCGGACAGAACCACGCCCACGCGCTTCACATCTTCAGGAATCTTTTTGAAGAGAATTGCTGCCGCGCCCACAGCCCCGCTCGGCTCTACCAGAATCTTCATTCGGAAGAGAATGAATTTAAGTGTCTCTATGATCTCTTCGTCAGAAACTGTCAGAACATCCTCAGCGTTCTTTTGTGTCACGGGGAAAGTGAGCGCGCCGGGCGTCTGCATGCGTAGGCCGTCTGCGATAGTTGGCGGCGGCGGAATCTTAACGCGCTCGCCTTTCAGGAAAGACTGCCGCGTGTCGTCTGCCGATTCAGGTTCTACAGGGAAGCAACGGATTGCGGGGTTGAAAGCTTTGGCAACGGTGCTCACGCCTGCGAACAGGCCGCCGCCGCTGCAAGGCGTGACTATACAATCAAGCTCCGGGACTTCTTCCAGAAGCTCAAGCGCGCAAGTTCCCTGCCCGGCCATCACGAGAAAATCATCGAACGGTGAAACGACGACCAATCGCTCGCGCTCGGCTATGTCTCTTGCTATGCCCTCGCGGTCTTCGCGCTGCCTATCAAACAGCACGACCTCTGCGCCATAACCTTTTGTCGCGGCAACCTTAGCCTGCGGCGCATCCGAAGGCATGACGACGACCGCGCGCGTACCTATTTCTCGCGCCGCGAGCGCAACGGCCTGCGCGTGATTGCCAGACGAGAATGCCACTACACCGCGCCGCCTCTCTTCTTCGGACAGAGACCTTATCTTGTTGGTCGCGCCGCGAAACTTGAAGGCTCCGGCGCGCTGCATGTTCTCGCACTTGAAGAAGACCCGGCAGCCCGAAGCTTCGTTGAAAGCACGTGAAGTTAACACGGGCGTGCGATGAATTTTTGTGCCAATACGCGCCATCGCTTCCCTTATAAGTTCGAGCGTGAGCACTTGAGGCGTTCTCCTTCTCTTTCGCTGGCGAAATTGATGAAAATTTTGTCGTTTAACTTCGAGATGACCCAACCGCGAAAGGCGTTGAGATTATAGTACGACCGGGAGCGGCGCGGCATGTAGAGGTGAGAAACAGGCAAAAAATTTTCCGCAACCTACGCAAAATTCAGGTGGGGGACTGTCTTCGATTATGAATACTGCTTCACCGAACCTCGCCGATTTGACAAGCGAATCGCCAAACACTCGATCTTCTATAACTCACTTCGGAGGAAACAACCATGACAGTACCTCTTCCCTCAAGATTAGTCGGTTACGGAGCCTACAATCTCTGTTTCGATAAGTGGCTCGGAAGGAGACAAAGCAACTCTTCCGACACGGATTTCTTTACCACCATTCGCAACTACCACTACAACCGGATCAACCTGGTCAAAGTAATCTGCTTCAGACATCACCTGGCCGAGAACCTTGATCCTGCTCGGGCCGTCCCTCTCTATATCCACCGGTCAGCCCCACCCCCGTATCCTCAGATCGTAATCAATCCGGCTTTTCTGGACAATCTGGATGACCTGGTGGTGAGCGCCGCGCAGCATAACTTCTGGGTGCAGGTCTGTATTTTTCACTATCACGCGATTGCCACCCCCGACGGCGCGCCTAACGTCGCCGGCGCAAAACGGGAATTGCCCGACCCGCTGCCCCCGGAATTAGATCAGGACAGGAATCTCAGCCCTTGCGCTCGGCTGAAGAATTTCTTCAACCCGCGCCCGGCGAACCCCGAGCAGCTCGCCCGGCAGAAAGAGCTTGTCCATACCATCGTTGACAGGCTCCAGTACGCCAGCAACGTGATCTACGAGATCGGCAACGAGCTTCGCACAGATGGTCAGGGCTGCATGCCTAATGACAACTGCGCGCTGGCCGAGTGGTTGAACATCATGGGTAACCAGATCATTCAGGTGACCGGCTATCCCAACATGCCTTTCATCGGGACGAGCACCGGAACGCAGGACGGCGCTCCTAATTCGACACCTCAGTCGAGCAATGAAGAGGAAGTTTTTCAGACCTGCGCGAAACACTTCTCGCCGGGCTTCTTCGATTTCCACTTCGGGCAGTGGTATAGCACAAACATGGGAGCAAGCCTCGACAGTGCTATCTCGCGCAGCAGCATGTATAAGGGCAGGCTCACCCCTCTAATCATCAACGACGACGGGGCGAAGACTCCAAAGCCCAACCCGTCCCAGGCGGACAAATTGATAATGAGACTGCCCGAGAATGTGGAAGCATGGGCCAGGGCGGCCTTCGGCAAACACCTGCACTATGCTTCAAAGGAGACTTACCCGAATGGATCGGGTTTGGATTTCAACACGGACATTCTGAACAGGCTGAACAATGCTGCCGCCACTGTTCCATAAGTGAAGATGTGACGAGTGAGGGATGCTGGGAGATAAGGACTTCTACTCATCGCCAATCATCCCTCACCAGTCACCTCCATTTCAAAAACTTCCGCGAAGCGCGCGACGATGTGACCTTCTACTTCTTTCATATCAACCTCGCGCCCCAGCAATTCTTTCATGGAAGTAACGGGTTCGCCCTCGCAGGCTATGATTAGGTTGAAGAAGCTCAGGTCTGTATTGGCGTTCAGGGCGAAGCCGTGCGTGGTGACCCAGCGCGCGATGTGGACTCCTATGGCCGCGACCTTGCCGCGCCCGGTATGCACGCCCGTCAAGCCTTTAATGCGAAAACTCTCTATACCAAAGTCTGCGAGGGCGCGCATGATTGCTTCTTCCAATTCACGCACATAACGATGAACGTCCTCGCGCTCCGGGCTAAGGTTTATGATGGGATAGCCTACGAGTTGGCCCAGGCCGTGATAGGTGACTTTGCCGCCGCGATTGGTCTCGAAGACTGTGATGCCGCGCTCGCGCATCGTCTCTTCAGTCGCAATGATTCCATTGTGTTTCGCGCCGCGACCCAGAGTGAAAGTGTGCGGGTGCTCGACTAAAAGCAACGTATCAGGCTCAGCGCCCGTCAACACGGCGCGCTCTGTCTCTTTCTGCACGGCGAGCGCTGCGCCGTATTCCATCAGGCCGAGCCGTCGAACTCTTAAGACTCTTTCCAGCATCTACAATGATTGTAGCAAAGCACAGTGTATATACTGGAGCGCAGGCGTCCGGGCATGCTCGAAAGAGTTTCAAGTTTAAGGTTTCTGGTTTCCGGTTAATACGCCCATTCAACTTGAAACCTTAAACTTGAAACTCTTCCCCCTCATCCGGCACTTGACGCTTTAGTGAAGACGGGAATAGTTTGAGTAAACAAATTGGGAAAAGGAGAACCGAAGTCTTGAAACGATATTTCATACTGGCGCTGGCCTGCCTGATACTTTGTCCCGCGCTCGCGGCGGCGCAAACCAGGAATAGAACTGCTACTGGCAATCCGCAGAGACGAACTCGCAACTCGACATCTGCGACACCGAACGACGACGTTCGCGCAGGGGCGCAGCGCGTGGCCGCGCAGATCAAGTCGCTCGCGCAGTTTCTCTATCTTTACGGCCCTATCTCAAGAGAGCTTGCAAGCAACGAGGCGGCTGCGCAGGGCAATCCGTCCCAGACCGTGCAGCAGAACAAAGCCAAGCTGCAAGACGCTTTCAAAAATTACAAGACGAGGATGGACGAGCTTGAGACAATGTTCAGCGGATCAAGCGACCTGCGCCGTTTTTATCCGAGACTGCTGGGCATAGCCGACGACGCCGCGACCGCCGAAGAGCAGGTGGCGACCGGTCGTTACGACCAGGGTGGCAGGTATCTGTTAGAAGTCTTGAGCAGGTTGACGGACGTGCTGGCTGATATGCGTTGAAACGTGAAGCTCAAAGATAGGCATTTCGTCTGAGAAGCTAATGCGAAAAAATTATTTATGTTTCTTCGTTCTACTTTTCAGCCTGTTATGTCAACAAACGGCTCTACCTGTCTCTTACGCCTCTGCGACGCTCAATCTCAAAGTATTTGATTCTGTGTGGAAGGCCGTTAATGAGAACTATTTCGATCTGAGATTCAATGGAGTTGATTGGGCGCGCGAGCGCGAGCGCTTCCGCTCGCAGGCAGAAGCCGCAACAAACGAACAGGAACTGTACAGCGTTATCAATAGAATGCTGGGAGGGCTGCGCGACTCACATACTTTCGCGCTCTCGCCGACGGAAATTCTTAACGCACAAGAGCACATACATCTTGACGTAGGCTTGATAGGCAGAATCATAGAGAACCGAGCCGTCTATACGCGCGTGCTCGCCGGTTCATCCGCGCAGGCAGCGGGTATACAGCCCGGATGGATTCTCACGCACATTGACGGAGCGCCTGTTGACGCCTCCAGCTTTCGCGGTTTCGCTATAGGAAATGGAGAGACGCGGCGGTTAAGATTCCTGGATGCGGAAGACCGCGTGCATGATGTTGAACTGCTCGCCAGACCCTTTGTGGGCGCAGCGGAGCAGAGAGCGCGGATGCTGGACAATGATGTGCTCTACATACGCTTCGAGAGTTTTTACATCCCGAATATCGGAAGATGGTTTGCGCAAACGATAACCGAGCATCATGACGCGCGGGCTTTAATAGTTGACCTGCGCGGCAACTGGGGCGGCTTTGCGACCGAGTTGCAGAAATGCATGGAGCAGCTTTACGCGCAATCTACCATCTTCGGAGATTTTATAGACCGGAAGGGTAAGAAAGTGCAGTTGCGCGTTTCCGGGCGTCGGAGCAAAGCATTCGCCGGAAGGGTCGTCGTGCTGATTGACGAGGATAGCTACAGCGCGGCGGAGCAGTTCGCCGCCGCGATTCAAGACTCCGGGCGCGGGCAGGTTGTCGGTCGCACGTCGAAGGGTTCGGCGCTCAACAACGAGGAAGAAAATTTACCCGACGGCGGAAGGCTATACCTGAGCGTACGCGATTACGTAAGACGAAACGGGCGGCGCATAGAAGGGCAAGGCGTGCAGCCCGACGCGCCTGTTGTTCTGAGACTTGATGATCTACGCCGCAACATTGACCGCGATCTGGAACGCGCAATGGAACTAATAAAGCGGTCTTCCTAGATTCTATAGGAATATTTCAACTGAACATTCTGGCAGATTCGTTTCACCACAGAAGAGTAAAAATCCTCGCCGCAAGCAGCGAGGCATTTAAGCGGAGTCGCTGCGCGACGTAGTTTGAATTTGTTTTCTGACTCGGACTCATTCATCCCCACCGCAAGCAGTGGGGCATTCTGAGTCCCTTCGTAAATTATTTGAGATTTGAGATTTCAAATCTTAAATCTCAAATCTCAAATAAATTCCCTGCGCTTCTCTCGTGCAGACTCTATGGCCTGAGATGATGAATTGTCCTCTTTACGGCATGCTCATTTGAAACCACTCGGAAGGTTTTCACTTTGTCTGCGCGGTAACTGTCTGCGGCGTGAGCGTCCATTCCCAGTTGTGCCCCAGCTTGTTTGACGAAAAGCCTCTCATGCGTGTGCGGTCGAACGCGCCCGCCCACATCGAATACCTGTCGTTGAGTTCCATGCAGACGACATAGCCGACCTGATGCCACACGCCGTTCGTGTAGGACTGTCCCTCCCATCGCCAATGCAGCACGTTATTCGCCAGAAACTCGAACTGGTAATCGTAATCATGAAAAGCTCCATCAGAATCCGGCGCGTTTATCTTGCCCACCCACACAGTTCCTTCCAGCGTGGGCACTTGTTGGGGCGGCTGAACCGGCCTGAGCTGCTGTCCTATGGCGAGCGTCTGCACAATTAAAAGCAGAAGGGCGGCCAGGATTGTTCGCTTCATAAAGGGAAGCCTCCGTTTGCAAGGTGGAGTTTTAAGAGAGAGCGCGCAGGGGATTAAACCCATCACGCGCAAGCGGCTATCTGCGCTTGGCATAGTAGCCCTGGCGCGCACGCACGCGCAACACCGGATGCGTAGGCACGCGCACTTTTATGTGCAGGTATCTGCCGCTCGTTGACTCGTCCGTTGAGTAGTATTGCAGAAGATACTGCGAGCGCAGCTCGCCTGCTACCTGACGAAAAACTGTTGTGAGGTCTTCGGAAGTTTCCGGGATGAAGGCAGAGCCGCCCGTAGCGTCCGCCAGATTTTGCATACCATTTTCGGCGCGCGTGCTTATTTCGTTCAAGCGGTACGATGGCCCTGTAGGATTGATCGAATAGAAGACTACATCGGCGCGCTGCACCTCGCGCTGCACTTCAATGAGCGCGCGGCGGTGAAGGTCTTCCTGGGATTTTCGACGCGAAGCACGCACGGCCAATCGCTCTGCTTCCGTCTGCGCTCGACCCAGCG